>CAYFWD010000055.1:0-14153 GCA_964346795.1 uncultured Bacteroidaceae bacterium | reverse complement strand
AAATATCAACTGCAGTAGCTGTATCTCGAGAAGAGAAGGACATATTTCTCATAGCATTAACCAAATCAGTTGTGTTAATCTTTTTAATGTCTATGTGCTTAACAACATCCTTAAGTAAGTCTTTCTTTTTCATTGTTCAAATTAATTTTTATTATTGTTTATACTATTTTCTTAAATGAATTAGTTTGCAAATATAAGATAATTATTTGAAACCGATATTATTGTTTTGTTAATAGATTAAAAATTTAGAAAAAAAACGAGGAAAAACTTTGTAGTGTTTCAAAATTTACTACCTTTGCACTCGGAAAGTTGGCAGAGTGGTCGATTGCGGCGGTCTTGAAAACCGTTGACTGTAACAGGTCCGGGGGTTCGAATCCCTCACTTTCCGCAAAAGTTTTGTAAGGGATTAAGATATAAAAACTTAATCCCTTGTTTATTTTAAAACGCGACAAAATTGGGACAAAAACACCTAATTAAATTCTATTAAACCTCACAAATTGAGTTTCTTTTTTATAACTTTGCCCAAGAAAATAAGTGAAAACCTGTAATGCTTATTTAGTATAAGTAATTAATTTAATGTTAAAAGATTATGTTATTAAAAGGAAAAAGAATTAGTAGTGAAATTAATTTAAAAGAACCTAAGCTTGTTGAAAGAACAAATAGGAAAGTAGCGACTGTTAGTGCAAAAGGTGATTATTCAAAAATAGATTATTCTTATTGTTGGAGTAAGCTTTGGCCTTTTATTAAGGAGAATAAGCTTTTTAATATGAGAATGGAGTTTTTAGGTGTTTATTTTTCTGACCCTTCAACAACTCCAAAGGAGGAATGTTTGTTTGATGCTTGCATTACTATAACTCGTGAAGCTCCAGAAACTGATGAAGTAAAAATTAAGGAAGTAGAAGGGGGTAGGTATTTGAAATTTATTTATGTGGGTTCTTATAGTAATTTTAATAAGGTGTATGATATAATTTATAACGAGTATTTGAAAGATAAGACTTATAAATTTAGAAATGCTCCATGGCTTGAAAAGTATTTAAATAATCCAAATAATACTCCAGAGCATAAATTAAAAACAGAAATATTTATACCAGTAGAATAAATATTTGAGTTTCTTTTTGATTAATATAGAAATTAATCATTTAAGAAGTAACTGATTGTAGATACAACCCTTATTTTTAGTTTCAATGGATTATCTGTTGGAATGATTTCAAATTGTCCTTGATAAGCTGATTTTATTCCTCCGAGTTTTGATTTAGAGTTTTTAGAGAATTGTTCTCCTGCAATTCTTGCGTTATTAGTGGACTCTTCTATCATCTTTGGTTTAATATCATTTAGTTTAGTAAATGTATATTTTGAATCACTATCATATTCATATCTGCTTTGAGAAAGAGTTATTCCTTGCTTGTATAAATCAAATTGAGATAGTTCTATTTTTCTAACATTTTCAACCTTATTGGAAATAATAACAATTGTAACTTCACAATAATATCTAAAAGAATTTGAAGTGTAGTTGTCATTATATTCAGTGTTTTTCTTGTCTTTTATAACAGGTACTCCAAGATTTATTTCATCATCACTTAATCCATTTGCCTTAATAAAGTTAACTATTTTATTGTTGTTATCCTCAATTTTTTTCAAAAGAGCCTGCATATCATTATCTCCTTCGGTGTATTTTATTTTCAAATTAGCATAGTCGGCATCAACAATCTTTTCTGAAAGTCCTCTAACACTAACAACCCTTTCTTTGTCGCTAAAAGATTTTAAGCCTTTGTAAATGAAAAATCCAACAAATAAAAGGCTTATTGATAGGCAAGCACCTATAATGATAATTGTTAATTCTTTTTTCTTTTCCATAATTATCTTTAATTAGTTAGTTTGTAAATAGGGAACTCTTGAAAGTAAATTGTCGTTTCAGCATCTTCACCATAACCATTTACTCTTTTCAAAACACCTCTAAATATTGCTGTAACGGTGTTGTCTGTTCTGTCAATTATTTCTAAATTTCCTGATTTATATTCCATATATTCTTCAAAGTGTGAAGGTACTGATGTAGATTTGTCTTTAAAGAATTGAACTCTATAATCAGAAAAACTACCATCTTTATTAACCTTTACACGCAAATAAACCCTATAACGTATGTTTAGTATGCTTGGGTTGGATTGGTCTTCACTGCAAGCAATAAACTCATACATCTTTTCTTCTGCTCCTATTGGTTCTGTCTTGACCATCATTTCAGGAAAAGTATTACCTTCCCAAATAATATCATCAAATTTTGATTTAAAATAAAATCCATCTGAAGGGATTCCTTCATCAAAATTATAATCGTCTTTATCTTCCTTACAGCTCCAAAATATAAAAGGAAAAATAAGCAAAACAATTACTGAAATGGTAATAAATCTTTTCATATTCAAATTTATTATATGATAAAATCTTTTGCAAAGGAAAGAAAAAATAATTAAAAAAACAAGTAGTTTTAATATTAATTCAATTAAAAAGCCATTAGAAAAATCTAATGGCTTTAATTATATTAATAATTACTTAGTTTTATTCTAATTCGTGAATTACTAAACCTGAACGAAGTTTTGGTTCAAACCATGTTGTTTTAGGTGGCATAATGTTTCCACTATCAGCAATATCTATCAATTGTTGCATAGAAACAGGATAAAGAGCAAAAGCAGCAACCATTTCTTTGCTGTCAACTCTTCTTACCAATTCGCCAAGACCTCTAATTCCTCCAACAAAATCAATTCTTTTAGATGTTCTTAAGTCTTTTATATCTAAGATTTCATCTAATACTAAGTTTGAAAGGATAGTAACGTCCAAAACTCCAATAGGGTCGTTGTCATCATAGGTTCCTTCCTTAGCTGTCATTCTATACCATGCTCCATTCATATACATGCTGAACTCATGAAGTTTTGCAGGACTATAAATATCGCTTCCTAATTTTTCAACAACGAAGTTCTTTTGAAGTTTTGCAATAAATTCTTCTTCTGTTAAGCCATTCAAATCCTTAATAACTCTGTTGTAATCAATAATCTTTAATTGATTGTCAGGGAAAATAACAGCCATAAAATAATTGTATTCTTCTTCTCCTGTATGATTAGGATTCTTAGCTTTTCTTTCTAATCCTACTCTTGCAGCAGCAGCAGTTCTGTGGTGGCCGTCTGCAACGTAAAGATATTTGATTTCTTTGTCAAAGATTTCTTCTAATCTTTTTATTTTTTGAACATCGTTTATAACCCAAAACTTATGTCCAAAACCATCTAATGGAGCAACAAAATCATAAATAGGTTTTTCTCCATTAACAACACTTGAAACTATTTCGTCAATTTCCTTGTGAGCAGGATAAGTAAAGAAAACAGGTTCAACATTAGCATTTGTAATATTTACGTGAATCATTCTGTCATCTTCTTTGTCTTTACGTGTTAGCTCGTGTTTTAAGATAATATTATTGAAATAATCATCAATATGAGTACATCCAACTATACCATATTGAGTTCTTCCGTCCATTGTTTGAGCATAGATATATAGTTTAGGTTCTTTGTCCTTAACTAACCAACCATTATCTTTGAACATTTGGAAGTTTTCAACAACTTTGTCATAAACCTCTTGTGAATGTTCATCTGTACCTTCAGGAAGACAAATTTCTGCCTTTGTAACGTGGAGTAAAGAATATTTATTCCCTTTAGCCTCAATGCGTGCTTCTTGAGAATTCATAACATCATAAGGACGAGATGCTAAATCAGCAGCAATCTCAACAGGTGGGCGTAGACCCTTAAAAGCTTTTACTCTTGCCATTTTTGTTTTTATTTATTGTTTTAATGTAAAAATTCAGAATAATTTGCAAAATTACTTTTTTCTTTTGAAAGAATAAAGGAAAAAGAATATTATTAGGCAAAATAATCAAAGTTTTTGCAAAAATAAACTTAACTTAGATGAAAATAAACTAAGGTTACACAAAAAAAGTCGGCGTTTATTTTTTATTTAATATAAGAGAAATTTATATGAGTGTATTTTATAAGAAATTAATACCCAAAATACATAAGAGAAATAAGGTTATAGTTGTGATTAATAATGTATTGAGAGATATTAGTTGTGTTAAGAATAGAATATAAATTGAGCAAAAGCAATTTATTTGAGATAAAATTAGTAATTTTGACATTATTTTAATGTAAATTATGGACGCTAAATTAACACAACACGCAAAAAATGCAATAAAAGCAGGTAGCGATGAAGCAATGAGGCTGAGGAGCGATTTTTTTGGAGTTGAGCACTTGTTTTTAGGAATGGTTCGTGAGAAAGAATGCAAGGCAATGCAGATTTTGTCTGAATTTAATATAGATTCACAAGCAATTAAAAAAGAAATAGAACAAACTATCGAACAGCAAGACTCTTTTAAGGCATTTAGTCAAGATAGAGATGTTCCTCTTTTGAAACAAACCGAAAGAATTGTTAAGTTATCCTTTTTGGAAGCAACCGACTTGGGACTTGATGAAATAGGTACGGAACATTTTCTTGCTGCAATATTGAAAGAGGGTAATAACTTAGTTTCAAACATTCTTTTTGGTAATGGGCTAACTTATGAAATAATTCATCAATGGATAAAAAATTCTATTGAGGGTAAGGACAATGATTTTACTTCCAGCCAAAGTGGAGAAGATATAAGTTCTTTTCCCGAATTGAATTCTATTTTTGACCAAGAAGAAGAGAAAGATAGTAATTTTGGTAATAGGACACCTTTCAAAAGAACAACAAAAGTAACTTCATTTAAGTCAGACAAAAAGCCAACACCTTTTTTGGATAATTTTGGAAAAAATCTATCAAAGCAAGCAGAGTTGGGGTTAATAGACCCTATTGTTGGAAGAGAAAAGGAGATGGAGAGAATAGCACAAATACTTTCTCGCAGGAAGAAAAATAATCCAATATTGATAGGAGAGCCAGGGGTTGGTAAGAGTGCAATAGCAGAAGGGTTGGCACTTAGGATTGTAGCAAAAGAAGTTCCTTACACTCTTTTCAAAAAAAAGATATATACCTTAGATTTGGCATCTGTTGTGGCAGGAACAAAATATAGGGGACAATTTGAAGAGAGATTAAAGGGCTTGATTGCAGAGTTGGAGAAAAATCCAGATATAATTCTTTTTATTGACGAGATACATACAATGGTAGGAGCAGGTAATGCTTCAGGCTCTTTAGATGCAAGTAATATTTTTAAGCCTGCCTTAGCAAGAGGAGAGATACAATGTATTGGAGCAACGACTTTAAATGAATATAGAAAGAATATTGAGTCTGATGGTGCTTTGGAAAGAAGATTTCAGAAGGTAATGATTGAGCCAACAACTCAAGAGGAGACATTAACCATTCTGAAAAATATAAAGTTTAAATACGAGCAACATCATAGGGTTAAATACACCGATGAAGCTTTGGAGGCTTGTGTAAAACTTTCCGAAAGATATATTAATGATAGGCAATTGCCTGATAAAGCAATAGATGCTCTTGATGAAGCAGGAGCAAGGGCACATGTTACTGATTTGAGAGTTCCAGAAGAGTTGGTAGCATTGGAAAAAAGTATTAACGACAAGGAGATATTAAAGAAAGATGCTGTTACTAATAGAGAGTTTGAGAAAGCAAAAATTCTTAAACTTGAAATAGATGCCTTACAGGAAGATTTGGATAAGCAATATAAGGTTTGGGAGAGTAAGATAGAGGGTAATTATGTTAGTGTTGGGGAAGATGACATTGCAAATATTATTTCAATGATGAGTGGTGTCAAGGTTCAGAAAGTAAGCACTGATGAATCTCAAAAGCTTTTGAAAATGGAGGAAAGCCTTAAGGGAGTTGTGATTGGGCAAGATGATGCAGTAGTTAAGGTTTCTAAGGCAATAAGAAGAGCCAGAGTAGGTATTAATGACCCTAATCGTCCAATAGGCTCTTTTATTTTTGTTGGACCAACGGGAGTGGGAAAAACACTTTTAGCAAAAGAGTTAGCAAAGTATTTATTTGATTCAGAAAAGAACTTAATACGTTTGGATATGAGCGAATATATGGAGAAGCATTCTGTTTCTCGTATTATTGGTTCTCCTCCAGGTTATGTTGGACACGAAGAGGCAGGGCAACTAACAGAAAAGGTTCGTCAGCATCCTTATTCAATTGTGCTGTTTGATGAAATAGAAAAGGCACATCGTGATGTGTTTAATATATTACTGCAAATATTAGATGATGGACGTCTTACTGATTCTCTAGGAAGAGAAATAGACTTTAAGAATACAATAATTATTATGACTTCCAATGTGGGAAGTAGAAAGATAAAGGATTTTGGTATTGGAGTAGGTTTTTCAACGTATGCAAGAGAGAGTAAGGCTGCAGAAATAGAGAAAAGTATAATAGAAAATGATATTAACAAGACCTTTGCACCTGAGTTTTTGAATAGGATTGATGATATAGTTTTCTTCCGTTCTCTTTTGAAAGAAGATATTATTAAGATTATTGACATAGAGCTTAATAAATTATCTAAACGATTAAGTAATTTGGATTATGAGATTGAGTTTACTCCAGAGCTTAAAGAATTTATTGTTGAGAGGGGGATAGATAAACAATTTGGAGCAAGACCTTTGAAAAGAGAAATTCAAAAAAGTGTTGAAGACCCATTAAGTGAGGCAATTCTTGAAAATCAAGGTAAGGATAAGAAAAAGATAAAAGTAACTGTAAAGAAAGATAAAACTAAGATAGAGATAAGTTAATGATTAGGAAATTCTTTTTTGAATTTGGGAGCTACCTTATGTTAATGAAAGAGGCTTTCAAAAAACCTCAGAATATGCATATATTTCGCAGGCAAATGCTTTATGAAATGGATGCTTTGGGATTACAGTCAATTCCAATAGTATGCGTTATTTCTGTTTTTGTTGGTGCCGCTGTTGTTATTCAAATGTTACTTAATTTACAAAATCCAATATATCCTTCTTGGATTTATGGTTATGCTTCAAGAAAAGCCCTTATATTGGAATTTGCACCTACTGTTATTTCTTTAATTCTTGCAGGAAAATGTGCATCAATGATTGCTTCAGAAATAGGTTCGCAAAAGATTTCAGAACAAATAGATGCAATGGAGGTTATGGGAGTAAATACTGCCAACTATCTTATACTGCCAAAGATTTTTGCTTGTTTTGTGTTTTTCCCAATGCTAATTATAATCAGTATTTTTATTGGATTAATAGGAGGAGGCTTAGGAGGAATGGCTACCGGATTGAGTGCTTTTCATTATATAGAAGGTATTAGACTTGAGTTTTCAACTTACGATGTTATTTATGCAATGGTAAAAACAGCAATAAATGCTTTGATAATTTCTTCAATAGCGTCCTATAGAGGTTATACAATGAAAGGAGGCTCTGTTGAGGTAGGTATTCAAAGTACTAAGGCTGTTGTTCAAAGTAGCGTAGTGATAATGATATTAAATTTGTTAATTACTAATTTATTTTACTAATGGTTGAAATCAGAAACATATATAAGTCCTTTGATGGTAAACAAATCTTAAAGAATATAAATATTCAGTTTGCTAAGGGAAAGTGCAATTTGATAATTGGCCAAAGTGGAAGTGGAAAAACTGTTCTGATGAAAACCCTTGTAGGACTATTTAAGCCTGATGAAGGAGAGGTGATAAAATGACAATTCATGAGCAAATTGACGTAAGAAAAGAAATGGGAATGGTTTTTCAGGCAGGAGCATTGTTTGACTCAATGAATGTTGAAGAAAATGTAATGTTCCCAATAAGAATGTTCCAAAAAACTTCAAGGGCAAAGATGTTAGAGCAAGTAAATCTGTCTTTAGAGAGGGTTAATTTGAAAGGAGTGAATAAAATGATGCCTTCGGAGCTTAGTGGAGGAATGAAAAAGAGAGTAGCAATAGCAAGGGCAATAGCCGTTAAGCCTAAGTATTTGTTTTGTGATGAGCCTAACTCTGGCTTAGACCCTCAAACGTCTATATTGATTGATAAATTGATTTTGGATATTACTCAAGAATACAACATCACAACCATAATAAATACTCATGATATGAATTCTGTTGTGGAAATAGGTCAAAGAATTTATTACTTACACAAAGGAGAGCTATGGTGGCAAGGAGATAATAAGAATGTTCTAACTTCGGACAATAAGGAATTGAATGATTTTATTTTTTGTACCTCATTAACAAAAAAGATTAAAGAAAAAGAATGAAAGCAAATAAACCCAAAAGAAGAAAAATATTAGCAACGATTGGAAAATCACTAATGGCAATTATTGCAAGTGTGCTAATTGTTTGGATGTTTCCTTCCAACCAAACCTTCAAATATGATTTTCAGCAAGGTTCATTTTGGGAATATGACAACCTAATATCCCCCATTGATATAGTTGTCAACAAAACCGATAAAGAACTAAAGGAAGAAAGAGAAGCTATAATAGATAGTAAAAAACTATACTTTGATGTTATTAAAGGAGATAGTCTTTTTATTCCAAAAGAATTGGAAGGACTACCATATAGCCACTCAATAATAATTCTAAAAGATTCAACACCCTATGAGGTAAAAATTTCAGAGCTAACCTCGCCAATCCAATTCAACCAAGACAAAACACAAGAAGCCTTAGATATTAAACTAAACAACATATCTATAATAAAGGAACATATTGCAAAGGGAGACCAAATAATTGCAAAAGGAGAGGAGATAACCCCAACAAAATATGAAGCACTTTCCATTTATCGTAAGGCATACGAAGAAAAATTTACTGCAGATAGAACAATATACAAACAAATATTAGGACAATTTATCTTAGTATCCTTGGCTCTTTTATCAATGCTATTCTTCTTCAAATACATAATACCAGAACTTTTTGAAGACAATAAAAAGATAATGCTAATACTAACGGTTATAATTATGATGGTTGGAATAACAGCCATAATAGTTCATATTAACTCACAATACATCTACATTGCA
This sequence comes from uncultured Bacteroidaceae bacterium, assembly GCA_964346795.1. GTDB lineage: Bacteria > Bacteroidota > Bacteroidia > Bacteroidales > P3 > UBA10566. The sequence goes on along the minus strand of CAYFWD010000055.1, from coordinate 5,191 downwards.
CCACTTTGCTTAACACCTATCCTAATAAGAACATTCTTTGATTCCCGTTCATCTCTCTATGTCTTTTTAGTAAATATTATCATTATTGGATTCTCTGTCCCTAACAGCTTTGAATTTGTCTTTTATCAGCTAATGGTAGGAATGATGGTAATAATAAGTATGGAACACCTTGAGAAAAGGTCAGACTTTATCAAGACAAGTGTATTTGTCTTCTGCACCTATTCAGTAATTTACTTAGCCCTTACATTAATTCAAGACGCAGACCTTTCCAAAATAAACCCATATCGTTTTGCCTATTTTGCTGTAAATGCAGGAATGACCCTGCTTGCCTTCCCTCTAATCTTTATTTTTGAAAAAGTTTTTGGATATGTTAGCGAGCTATCGCTTTTGGAATATTCCGACACCAATAACAAAATTCTGAGAGAAATGTCTGTTAAGGCACCAGGGACATTTCAACACTCCGTACAGGTAGCAAACCTTGCCGAAGACCTGATACATCAAATAGGAGGCAATGCACTTTTAGTGCGTGTTGGAGCACTTCATCACGATATAGGAAAAATATCTAAACCACTTTTCTTTATAGAAAACCAACACACAGGCTACAACCCACACAACGAAACAACAAATGAAGAGTCAGCACAAATAATAATATCACATATTGTTGAAGGAGTTAAGCTTGCCTACAAATACAAACTGCCAGAGCCAATAATTGACTTTATTCGCACACATCACGGCTCTACCAAAACAAAATATTTCTATAACAAGCAAAAATTAGAACATCCTGATATGCCTATTGATGAAAACTCATACACTTACAGAGGACCAAAGCCATTCTCACGAGAAACAGCAGTAGTGATGATGGTTGATAGTGTTGAGGCAGCATCAAGGAGTTTGAAAGACCATTCTGAAAAAACAATAAGTAATTTGGTTGATAATATAATTGATGACCAAATAAATAACGACCAGTTTTCCAATTCCAACATAACATTTAGAGATATAAGCATAATTAAGCAAGTTCTCAAACAAAAGCTTCAAGCAATATATCATACACGTATTCAATATCCTGTTTTGAAATAAACCTTCAAAATATATAATAGTTTATATTTAGCACAAGGTAAATATATCTTAGTGTAAATCCGAATTATACAAACTCTGCACTATCCAAACAAGGTTTCTATAACCTCAAAATAGCCTTTTGACGAACTTAAAACGAAGATTTCACGACATTAAAACGAAGACTTAGTGAAACGAAATGCCATCTCGTTGTCATGAAATGGCATCTCATCAGTAACCAAATGCCATTTCGTTGAAATGAAATGCCATTTCGACTTCGCTAAAACGAAGATTTAAGGTCATCAAAACGAAGTTTTGATGACGTAAAGTCTTTGTTTTTGTGTTGTGATTACTTTGTTTGCTTTATTAGCATTAACCTTTAGCATTGGCATTAATGCTCAAGAGTTACAAGAAGTTTATCGTAATGATAAAATCTTAATTAAAGAATATGAAAGTGCTAACTATTGTAATCTATTATTTATAGAAGATTATGATAATTATGATAATGACAAGGCATTATTTCGTGTTTTAACCTCTGGTATTTCTTCTATTTATTATGTGGATAAGAATCTAAATCTTACAAATTTGGTTAATATTCCTAATAATATGCACCCATTTCTTAAATTGAATAATAAGATTTATGGTTATTCTTATAATAGTGATACTAATACTAACACATATGATTTTAATATGTCTGTTTTAGATATTTCAACCAATAATATTTCTTCTTATCTTATTAATAAAGGTATAAAAAATCCTTATGGTAATGAATTTCAAAAAGTTATTATGCTTAAAAATAAAGAATTATTATTTGCTTTTTACACTCCTTCTGCTTCTTCTCTTAATCTCTATCTGGATACAATAAAACTAATCAAGGTTGATACTAATGGAAATATATTAGTTACAAAGAAATTTAATGATTCAATAATGAAAATTGACATTGGATATATAGATAATCAAATCTTATATTCAATGTATAAGCTTACATCTTATGAAAATAAAAAGGAAATTTATTTTCTTAATGAAGAGACTTTGGAAAAAGAAGATAGTATTAATACCTATAATACATTTGATTTAACAGCAATTAATGACTCTATTTTTACTTTCTTTGGAGATAGAGGATATTTGTTTTATAGAAATTGTGCAGTTCCTACTAATGATTTTTATATTGGAAATAAAAACACTAAGCTAATTTACTCTATTATTTCTATTACTAATTATGCTTATGATAATGTTTTTATGGAATGGAGTAGTCTTATGGATGAATCACCTGTATGGAATAAGATTGATTTTGTAAATCAGGATTCCATTTATTCTATGTTTTATTTGAGAAAATTTAATAATCAAGAAGATTATTATGTTGGTTTAGGGATAATAAATTATAAATTATCAGGAGATACAAACTTCGTGTATAAATTGCTTGTGAATGATTCAGCAATAACAAGTATTTTAGTATATGAAATTAAGGCTACAAATGATGGGGGACTACTATTAAATTTGAAGTATAATTCAAAACCATGTTTAGCTAAATTTATGCCTAATGGATTAGTGAGTATTTTAGATATTGAAACCAAAGAAAAGGAGACAATAAATGTTTATCCTAATCCTGCAAAGGATTATATTAATATTGATATTGAAGCAACAAATTTCAACAAAGGAGAAATAGAGTTATTTGATATGCAAGGAAAGTTAGTTAAGAAAGACAGGCTAAAAGGAAAGCAGGGAAATAGGATTGATGTTTCTAATCTTAATGCTGGGGCATATACTTATAATGTTTCTCTTAATGGAAAGACCATTAGCGGAAAAGTTATTATTGGAAAGTAATCTTTTTGTTATTTCTTCAACCAAGCATTTACATAAATAAGAATAAAGTTTTTATAAGATTAACTCTATGGTAGATTAATTCAAATTACGTATATTTGCACTTCAATTAAAATGTATTTTATGAAAATCATATCTTATAATGTAAATGGGATTAGAGCTGCAACTGCTAAAGGGTTTGTTGATTGGCTTGAAGAAGAAAGTCCTGATGTTATTTGCCTTCAAGAAACTAAGGCTCAAGTTAATCAAATGCCAGACTTAGAAATTACTTCTATAGGTTACCACACCTATTATTTTTCTGCTCAAAAGAAAGGGTATAGTGGAGTTGCAATTCTTGCAAAGAAAGAACCTGATTATGTAGAGTATGGAATGGGTATTGAGAAATATGACTATGAAGGTAGAATGATTAGGGCTGATTATGGGGATTTGTCTATTATTAGTGTGTATCATCCTTCTGGAACAAGTGGGGAGGAGCGTCAAGCTTTTAAGATGCAATGGCTTGAAGATTTTGAGAATTATATCAAAGAGCTATCAAAGACCAGAACTAAGTTAATAATCTGTGGAGATTATAATATATGTCATAGAGCGATAGATATTCATGACCCAGTGGGTAATGCTAAGAACTCGGGTTTCCTTCCTGAAGAAAGGGAATGGATAGATGGTTTTATAAAAAGTGGATATACGGATAGTTTCCGCTATATATACCCTGACAAAAAGGATAAGTATTCGTGGTGGAGTTATCGTTTTCGTTCAAGAGAGAGAAATAAAGGTTGGAGGATAGATTATTGTATGGTTTCTGATAATATTAAGGATAGGATTATTGAGGCAGAGATATTAGATGATGTTTATCATTCTGACCATTGCCCAGTTATGGTAAAGATTAAGAAGGATTAAGGTTTTATATAGACAACCTTTTTGGTTTCAAAGAATTCAGAAGGGAAGTAATTGAAGATATCATATATTTTTATCTTTGGTTTCTTCCCTTTTCTTTGCATAAGAGGTTCTAATTCTTCTGTTAAGTCTCCTCCTTTTAGGTAGAGGATACCATTGTCTAAATTGTGATATTCTATTTTGGAAATCTTATTCCTTACCCATGAAACAAATTCTGGCATTTGGGTAACGGCACGAGAAACGATAAAGTCAAAATGTCCTTTAACTTGTTCTACTCTTGTTTGAATGGCATTGACATTCTTTAATTCCAAAGCATCTTTCACTTCATTTACAACCTTAATCTTTTTTCCGATGCTATCAACCAATGTAAAATTGACCTCAGGAAACATAATAGCAAGAGGAATACCAGGGAAGCCACCTCCCGTTCCTACATCAAGAATTTCTGAGTTAGGCTTAAAATGACAGACTTTAGCAATTGCTAATGAATGAAGTATATGTCTTTCAAAGATATTATCAATATCCTTTCTTGATATAACATTAATCTTTTCGTTCCATTCACCATAAATTGCTGGAAGCTTTTCAAACATTTCAATTTGAGAGTCATTAAGAAACCTAAAGTTCTCTTTTAATACCTTCCCAATATCCTGATTTAAGTACATAGTATAATTATTAATCTATCTGCAAAAGTAATGCTATTTCTCTTAATAGAAAACAGAAATGGCAAAACTTTATTTTTATGGTTTGAATTTAGAGGAGAAATAAAAAAAGGCAACCCAAAAATAATTTGGATTGCCTTTAGTGTTATGTAAATTATAAATTAGTTAACTTTAAATTTAGTTACACCATCCTTAATGAAATCTACAATTTGATTTGCTGCTGCAAGTCCTGCATTTATGTTAGCTTCAGATGTTTGAGCTCCCATTTTCTTAGGTGTAGCAAAAACTCTTGGTGCAAACTTATTAAGCTCTTCTTGATTAGAAGCTGCAATGTCGGTAGCATATTTAAAGTCTTCTCTATCTGTTAGAAGTTTTACCATTTCTGCTTCATTGATAACTTCTTTTCTTGCAGTGTTAATCAAACATCCACCCTTTGGCATCTTACTTAAAAGAGCGTAGTTGATAGAATTCTTTGTTTGTTCTGTTGCAGGAATATGAAGAGATACATAATTACATGTTGAATAAAGTTCTTCAATAGTATCACATACCTTAACACCTTCTTTTTCCATTTGTTCTTTCTTAACAAATGGGTCAAAAGCATAAACTTCCATTCCCATTCCCTTAGCAATATTAGCTACTAAACGTCCAACATTACCATAGGCATGAATACCAAGTTTCTTTCCTTTTAATTCGGTACCTGTTGCTGGAGTAAAGCATGTTCTTGCCATATATATCATCATTCAAATTGCTAATTCTGCAACAGCATTGGA
>CAYFWD010000054.1:8817-14274 GCA_964346795.1 uncultured Bacteroidaceae bacterium | reverse complement strand
TTCTCAAAGCTCCATTGAAAGGATAAAAAGAGATGTTTACGTTTTGGCTTCTGATTCTCTTATGGGAAGAGGTGCTGGAACAATTTATGGAGATAAGGCTGCTCAATATATTTATAATCGTTTTATTGAAAATGGTTTAAATCCAATTTATCAAAACATTGAAGCAAGAACAACTCAAAAGAATATATATTGCGTTATTGAAGGAAATGACTCAATTCTTAAAAACGAGTTTATTATTCTTGGAGCGCATTATGACCATTTAGGTTTTAGGATTAAAGGCAGTGATACAGTAGTATATAATGGTGCAGACGATAATGCTTCTGGTACTTCTTTAATTTTGGAGTTGGGAAGAAAGATAAATGAAAACAAAGAAAAGTTTAAAAGAAGTATTGTTTTAATTGCTTTTGACAGTGAAGAAACTGGTTTAAATGGTTCATACTATTTCGCAAACAGTCAAGAGAAATATAATGATATAGTTATTTCTGATAACACGAAACTAATGATGAGCTTTGATATGGTTGGATTTCTTAAAACCTCTAAGGAATTAAAAATTGTTGGTGTTGGGTTAATTGATGATTACTCTCAATATTTCAAAAATTCTTCCTTAAATGATAAATATAACGTTAAGTTTAAAGCTTTTGACAAAAGTATATTTACTGGTTCTGACCATGATTCTTTTCTAAAAAAGAATATTCCTTCTTTTTATGTTTCAACAGGACTTAAATCCCCTTATCACAAGCCTGAAGATGATGCAGAACTAATAGATTATGAAGGAATAAATGATATTGCGAATTATTTTTATGAAGCATTACTTATCTTTTCTAATGTTGATGAAATAAAACCTTCTGGGAAAAATCCTAAAAACAAAAAACCTATTCCTTCAAACTATTGGGGATTAGAATTAACAATGGGTAATAATCAGCACTACTATAAAGAAGGAAGAATGACAGGAAAAACTGATTTTGCTTATGGAGCTGGTTTTTTTGGCAAATTTGAATTAAGTAACTTTTTTGCAATTAAAACTGGTGTTAATTATAATTATTTGGGAGCAAAAAGAATTGAAACAGAAGTAAAATATCATAATGTTTCTGTTCCTATTCTATTTTCATTAAAGGCAAATACACCTGATAATTCTTACGAATTTTCTTTAGCTTTAGGAGGGTTTTATAATTATATTTTTAATAGTAAAGCTAATATTAACGATGTTGAACATAAAGATTATTTGAATAAAAATGTTTGGGGAGTTCAAGGAGAGATTGAAATAAGATTTAGAAGAGTATTATATGGCTATGTATTTCAAAGAAGCCTTTCAAATATCTTAACCGACCCTGTATCAAATGGAAAAACAAATCAAATTACTAATTCTTTTAAAATCGGATATGTATTCTAAAACAAAGAAACTTTCAAGTAAATACTTATTAGTATTATTTTCTTTCGTAACAATACTTCTTTTTTCAAGCTGCAAAAAAGAAAACTATATTAAAGAATTTAATATTGATTACTCTAATTTATTAATAGATGATAAGGATAATAAAGTAAGCAAAGATACTATATCAATGCTTATGGATATGTCTAATGCTGTTACTGAAGGTATAGTTTTCCCTACCTTAAATCAATCAAAAGATGGGTTTATACATATTAAAGCCTTAGTTGATTCCAAAGAAAAGCTTTTTTACAAGATATATTACCAAAATGAATCTTATAAATATGAATTAGGGGAGGAATTTGATAATGAGAATTTCTATGGCTCTTGGGAAGATACAGATGTTGAGTTTAAAGAAGTACAAGATAATGGAATTATTGAGGATGCTATAAGAATTGTTGGTAATCCTCGCAATGAAAAGATTTATTTTGGTGCAAAGGCTGAATATAGGGATGTTGAAGAAGAAATACATAAAGGTATAGAAAGAATAAAGGGCGATAAAAACTGGTTTAATGCCATAAAAGAAAAGGCTAAAGAAAATAAAGTATCGGTTGAAGAACAACTTTATATGGATATGTGCTGGGTTTTAAAAAATGATGAACAAAATAAAGAATATAACAATAGATATAAACGCAACCCAAGAACAGGATTATATAGTTTTTTATTAGTTGTAGTAACTGAAGATGCCCTTGGTAAACTTCCTAAGGAGATAAAAAATATTGGCATTTCTGACTCTACTAAAGGATTTACCAATCCATATACATATTTCTTGAAAGGAAAAGGGAAAAATCTAAAAGGTGTAAGCACTATGTTTGCAAAGCAATATATCAAGCTTAAAGCCGTTCTAAGTACTGATAAAGGAGTATATGTAGATATTCTTTCCTATCCAATAAATAACTTCAAAATATATCCAAATAATGGTAAGGTGGGAAACGAAGAAGAGCATTATAACTATTCTCTTTACCAGCAATACTTCCATAATGTACCAAAAACATATAAGTTAAAAAACATACCTCTTATTCAAGATATTTTAGATAACTCATATACTAAAGAAGAGTATATGAAAAACAAACAAAAGTACTCCGATACACGAAATAGAATTATTGACCACCCTTATATTACCGATTATCCAGCAAAAACTGTCAGAGTTGATGACCAAGGAAAATACATATCATTAATTAACCCTGGAAATAAAGACAGAAAGAATAATCCTAAAAAAGAAAGCGTAGGAATAAAAACAAGGGTAGGATTTACCTATGGAAAGTTTAGAGGAAAGATAAAATTCCCAGCTCAACTCAATAAGTCTGGAGTGTGGAGTGGTCTAACAAATGCCTTTTGGTTAATCTATCAGTCTGAACAAGATTGGAATAAAAGAAGGATATGCGACGGAGGATATGTTAAAGATGCAGTTGATGATGATTCAAAAGCAGAAAGAACTCCTTTTTCAAACTATTCAGAAATAGATATTGAAATAATTAAAACTTCTAAATATTGGCCTGAAGGCTATCAAAAAACTCCTAAAGGCTACGATGCATTCAATAAAGAAGAATGTATTTTAGCTTGTACAAACTGGGACTTGGCTTGTCAAAGCCCATCAAATTTTTATAAAGGCGGTACTCACAGCTATAAATACTTAGATAAAAACTATACCTATGTTCGTTGGTTTGACACCTATAGAGCTCTTACATCACGAGAAGCCATACCAAACAATATATTTCATAAAGATTATTACTACTACGAAATAGAATGGAGACCTACAGAAATAATATGGAGAATAGGAGAAAGCCCTGATAAGATGTATGTTGTAGGATATATGAGCGACCGATTTACTGCTATTCCAAATAATCAAATGCTTACTGTTATAACTCAAGAGTATCATTATACAGAGTTTTGGCCTCCTGTAATTTACGACCAAAATCTTCTTCCATTCCCAGAAAATGATATTGAAGGAAGGGTTTACGAAATTGTAGTTGAATAAAAAAAATAAGAACTATGAAGTCAAGTATTAAACACCTATTTATTCTTATCCTTTGCATAATGTATGCATCCCTTACAGTTAAAGCACAAGAGGGAAGACCAAATTTTATAAAGGATAGAGAATATCCTAAATGGTTTCAAGATGCCAAATTAGGTATATTTATTCACTTTGGGCTTTACTCTATACCTTCTTGGAGTGGTAAGGAGCAATACGCTGAATGGTTCTATAAAGGATTGATAAGTGGGGATAGTGCAAGAATAAACTTTCAAAAGAATGTGTTTGGAGAAGACTTCAAATACGAAAACTATAAGGATATGTTCAAGGCAGAACTTTTTAATGCAGATGATTGGGCTAACTTGTTCTATCTTTCAGGTGCTAAATATGTCCTTCTAACCTCTAAGCATCACGATGGTTATTGCCTTTGGGGTTCCAAATATGCTAAAGGTTGGAACAGTATGGAGACAGCTCCAAAGAGAGATTTCTGTCAAGAGCTAACCGATGCTGTTCGCAAAAAAGATATGGAAATGGGCTTATATTACTCACTAACCGAATGGACAAACCCTCTTTACCGTTGGACACAAGATACAAATATTACTATTGATAACTACGTAAACCAACATTTAATACCTCAATTCAAAGAATTAGTTGATAAATTCAACCCCTCTATAATATTTTCAGACGGAGATTGGGACCACTCCTATAAGGATTTTCATTCCGATGAGTTAGTTGGATACTACTATAAAGTTGTTGGAGATAAAGCCATAGTTAATGACCGCTTTGGAAAAGGCTTCAATCATGGATACCTAACCCCTGAATATAGTGCTGGTATAGTTGAATCAGAAAGACCATGGGCAGAGTGTAGAGGTATAGGAAGAAGTTTTGGACTCAATAGGAATGAAACTTTAGAAAGCTATAAAAGCTCGGATGAAATCATAAAACACTTTGTTAAATTAGTTTCATTAGGAGGAGGATTAACCCTTAACGTAGGTCCAAGTGCTGATGGACAAATTCCTCTTATGCAGCAAGAAAGGCTATTAGACTTAGGCTCTTGGCTACAAACCAATAAAGAAGCTATCTATGGCTCTCAAACCTTCTCAAAACCATACGACCAAACTCTAAAAACATTCCACAGCACAGATAGTATTATTTATTTCAACTGGGTACGCAATGCTCCAAAAAAGTTTATGAGTGAAGATAATTTTTCTATCACATGGGAAGGCAATCTCAATATAGATAAAACCCAAACATACTCCATAACTTGCCAAGCAGATGACTATGCCATAGTTTTTCTTGACGGCAAACAAATCATTGACACACGACAAAACATTGAATATAAAACCCTATTAAACAAAAATCAAACATATTCAATAAAGGTTCTATACACCGAAAACACCCATGAAGCAAGTATAAAACTTAATATTTCTTCCCCTATGGAAGAGCCTAAAGCAATAAAAACTCTTTGGAAAACTTCCTATCAATGGCAGGATGTTTACGTGTGTTACACAACTCAAGGGGACGACCTCTATGCTCTAAGCTACACAATACCTGAGGATAGCCTCACCCTAAAACTTGATAAAGCTCCACCTAAAAATTTTCAAATAATCTTTTTAGATAATCCAACGCTCCACATTCCCTATACTTATAAGGATGGTAATCTCTATATAGATACATCTGTAATAAAGTTTAGCCATGTCAAAAGTAAAGCCGTTTGGGTATTCAAACTTCCTCAATATCTAAAATAAATTTTTCGTATTACTTAGTTAGTCTCAGAAAATAACTAAGGTAAATTTTTCGTAAAGCAAGCTTATAATTATTTAAACTTAGTTTATATTGATTTATATTAAGTTTATTTATCTAAATATAAATTATTGTATTTGTTATTTGGAAGATATAGAAAAAATATTATATCTTTGCAATATCAAAATGATATTATTTATTAACTAAAAATTATTGACAAAATGAACACACAAGAAAAAGATTTTAAAGGATTTAAGATATCAGGATTTCTAATGATATTTATCCAAATTATGATTATTGCTGCAATGATTATTGCTGC
>CAYFWD010000054.1:0-8717 GCA_964346795.1 uncultured Bacteroidaceae bacterium | reverse complement strand
GCTTTAGTTATTACAGAAATTATTTTATTTATCCTTCTTATTCTGTCTTCTGCAGGATTTGTAATGAATGAGCCAAATGAAGCAAGGGTAATGATATTCTTTGGAAAGTATAAGGGAACACTTAAAGAGAATGGTTTCTTTTGGGTTAATCCTTTCTTTATAAGGAAAAAACTTGTTATTAGAGCTCGTAACTTAGATATTGAACCTATTAAAGTCAATGATAAAAAGGGTAATCCTGTTATGATTGGTCTTATTTTGGTTTGGAGAATTAAGGATACTTATAAGGTAATGTTTGATATTGACAACAAAACCGATGCTCAGTCAAGAATCAACGAAAGGATGAACTCATATCAACAATTTGTAGCCATTCAAAGTGATGCTGCTTTAAGAAATATTGCAGGAGAATTTGCTTATGATAATAATGAATTGGACGATGAAATCACATTACGTTCTGGTGGAGATAAAGTAAATGAAATGCTTGAAGCAGAACTTAACAAAAGATTATATCTTGCAGGAATTGAGGTTGTGGAAGCAAAAATCAATTATTTAGCTTATGCTCCAGAGATTGCTGCTGTTATGCTTCGTCGTCAACAAGCTTCTGCTATTATTGCAGCACGTGAAAAAATTGTTGAAGGAGCTGTTTCAATGGTTAAGATGGCTTTGGATAAGCTTTCTGAAGAAGAGATTGTTGAACTTGATGATGATAAAAAAGCAGCAATGGTTAGTAATCTTTTAGTTGTTTTATGTGCTGATGAACAAGCAAAACCTGTGGTTAATACCGGAACTTTATATCAATAAAGTTTTCAAATTAATAGTGTAGAAACTTATGAGAAATAGAGGCATAATAGAATTTAGAGAAAAGCAATACCAGACTTCGTGGTGGGTGTGGATATTATTGATTGGAATAGATGTTTTGTTTATTATTGGTTCTATTTTACAATTAGGTTTTGGGAAAGCTTTTGGGAATAACCCTATGAGTAATATCATGCTAATTTCTCTCACAATTCTTATAATTCTTTTTTCAATATTTTTCTTATCAAGCAACCTTCAAACATATATTAATGAAGAAGGAATATATATAAAGTATTTCCCTTTTCATTTTAAGTTTAAGCATTTTGCCTGGGAAAATATTGAAAAGGTAAGAGTAAGAGGTTATAATCCAATAGTTGAATATGGAGGATGGGGAATAAAGACGGCAAGATTTAACTTATTAAGTTTTCAATTCTCAAAAAAAGGCAAGATTGCTTATAGTGTTTCGGGTAGAAATGGCTTGGAGATTTTGATGAAAGACGGCAGGAAAATAATGATAGGAACTCGTTCTCCTAATTCTATGGAAGAAACTCTTGGTAAATTAGCTAAGAAAGGATTAGTAAATGACTAAAAAGGAACAATCAACAAAGAATTTTCTTTTACGAATGGATGCAGAAACAATGGAAGCTATTGAAAAATGGGCTTCAGATGAATTTCGTAGTATAAATGGGCAAATAATGTATATTATTGACCAAGCTCTAAAAAAAGAAAAGAGAATAAAAAAGAAATGATATTTTAGGCAACTTGTTATTTGAGTTGCCTTTTTTATTATTTTTGTTGCCTATTATTTTTTAGAATAAAGAGAATATTATGAAACATAGTTTATTTATAGTTGTAATTTTGAGTTTTACAATATCATTTGTAGCATGTAATAAAGGAGAAGACAAAAAGCTCAAAGTTACAAAATACGAGGTAGAAGGTTCTTATGTAATGCCTAAGATGTATGCGTTGAGTGGATATAATATTAAAGATACTGTAAATGATATTTATGGAGCTATACTTATTCCTCTAAGCAGGATTGAAGATAATCAAATAAATATTAAGCCTATTACTACAAATATCGGTACTCAAATGCAGGATTTTGTTAATAAAGTAAAGCAAAAAAGTTCCAATAAAAAGATTGAAGGGAAAAATTTTATAGAGATACGCCCTGTTTATTTTGTATTTCACGACGATAATATTTATAGTTGTTTAGTTAAAAAGACAAGTTACTTTCCTGATAAAGATACATTAAAAACATATAATACCATATTATATGATTATAGGGAGGAAGAAATGCTTGATTTTGATGATGTGTTTAGTGTTGATAAATCTAATTTTACTGATTTTATTTCTTTATTTCCAAAGGATATACCTATAAAAACCCTTGAAAACTTAAAACAAACAGACTTTAATATTGAAATAGATTCTATTTCTTTCAATGCAAAATTATCCTCTCCCGAAAACTACTATATCCAAAAACAATTTAAACAAAGCATAGAAACACTGCGTCCTTACTTTAAGAACAAAAAACAATTCGCGAAGGAATAATATCCTATTATAAATGATGAAAAAGAAAACAAAGAAGAGATTAAAGAAATGGATATTTGCAATATTGCTAATTATAATTCTGTCTATCTTTTCTTATTTCTTTTATAATAACTTTGTAGATTATTATAGGAGTTACTACGAATGTGAAGGAGTAAGGATTGACAAAAGTAAATATCCTGTTTTAGGGATTGATGTTTCTTCTCATCAAAACAAAATTAATTGGACAAAGGTTTCACAAAGTAATATCAGGTTTGCATTTATAAAGGCAACAGAAGGGGTTAATTTTGTTGATAAAAGATATAAAGAAAACTACCTTAATGCAAAAGAAAATGGAATAATGGTTGGAGCATATCATTTCTTTCGTTTTGGAACATCAGGAAAAGACCAAGCAATTAACTTTATTAATCAAGTATCAATAGAAAATTTAGACTTTCCCCCTGTTTTGGATGTTGAACGACATGGGAATTATTTTTCATTTTCAAAGGTTGATAAAATAAGAATAGAAATTCAAAACTACTTAAAAGAAATAGAAAAGAACTATAATATAAAACCAATTATCTATACTAATTTAAAGGGATATAAAGACTACATAGAAGGATATTTTGATGATTATGAAATTTGGATATGTAGGATTTGTACAGAGCCAGAAAATAATCATTGGACTTTATGGCAATACTCTCATAAAGGCAAGGTAGAAGGAATTGAAGGTAAGGTTGATTTGAATACATTTAATGGAAGTGATGATGAGTTTTTAGACTATATTAATCAATATAAAGAAAGGCAAAAATGAAGATACTAATTATAGATTCAACACATAAGGTTTTAATAGATAATCTAAAGGAAGCTGGATTTGAAGTTGTCCATAAACCCCAATATGAAAGAGAAGATATAGTTAAAGAAATACAAAACTATGAGGCAATTGTTGTAAGAAGCAAAATATTAATTGATAAAGAAATTATAGACAAGGCAACTAAGTTAAAATGTATTGCTCGTGTGGGAGCAGGAATGGATGCTATTGACGTTGAGTATGCCGAAAAGAAAGGTATAAAATGTCTTAACTCTCCAGAGGGAAATCGTGATGCAGTTGGAGAACACGCCTTAGGAATGCTACTTAGCCTTTTCAATAAAATATCTATTGCGGATTTTCAGGTAAGGCAAGGAATATGGAAAAGAGAAGAGAATAGAGGATTGGAGATTAAAGGAAAAACAATAGGCTTAATAGGTTATGGTAATATGGGAAATGCCTTTGCTCAAAGACTTTCAGGTTTTGATTGCAAGGTTTTAGCTTACGATAAATACAAAACAAATTATTCCAACCAATATGCTCAAGAAGCATCTTTAGAAGCTGTTTTCAAAGAATCAGATATAGTTTCTCTTCATGTGCCACTTACCGACGAAACAAAATATATGGTAGATAGTGATTTCTTATCCAAGTTTCATAAACCAATATATTTAATTAACACTTCAAGAGGTAAGGTTGTAAAGACAAAGGATTTACTTAGCAAGATGAAGGAAAGAAAGGTCTTAGGAGTATGTTTAGATGTTTTGGAATATGAGGCGTTCTCTTGTGAGTTATCCTCTAAAGACAATACACCACAAGAGTTAAAAGAACTGCTCCAAATGCCTAATGCTGTGTTTTCTCCACATGTTGCAGGCTGGACAGTAGAGTCTTACTATAAACTTGCATATTATCTTTCACAAAAAATAATCCAAGTACTTAAGCAATAAAAAAAAAGAATACCTTTACAGAATGAGAATTGTTTTGGGCTTTGGTAGTAATTTGGGAGATAGAGAAGAGTTTATTCTTTCTGCTTATAGGCTTTTGGAAGAAGAGCTTGGAGAGTTGATTGATAAATCTTCTTTTCTTGAAACTCCTGCTTGGGGATTTGAAAGTGAAAATCTTTTTATTAATTCTGTTGCTGTCTTTGAAACAAAGAAAACTCCTTTTGAAGTTTTTGAAACATGTAATAAGGTAGAAAAAAAATTGGGAAGAGAAAGGTTATATACATATAAAGGCTATCAAAACAGAACAATAGATATTGACATTCTCTTTTATGATGATATGATTTTAGATACTCCCAACCTAAAAATACCTCATCCCCTAATTCAAGAAAGAGACTTTGTCCTAACTCCCCTAAAAGAAATCCTCCCAAACCTTATTCATCCTGTCTTAAAGAAAGAGATAAAGGATATTTAATGAACTAAAACACCAAAAACATATTCTTTTGCACTCTCATAGTGCGTTTTTTGCAAAAATATGCACTCTCATAGTGCAAAATGTTGTATCTTTGCAGAAAAATTTATTATGGATAATTTATTTGAACAATCTAATAAGCTAATCAATAGTATTGATGTAGGGTTTCAAAGGTATATATATAATGAGATTAATTGGCAAAATCGTATGATTGGGCTTATTGGTCCAAGAGGTGTAGGTAAAACAACTCTTGTCTTACAGCATATCAATAAAAAACTAAATCCTCATGAAACTCTTTATGTAAACGCTGAAGATTTCTATTTCGTTGAAAATAAAATTACTGAATTAGCAGATAAATTTGTTAAGTATGGTGGCAAATATCTTTTTATTGACGAAATTCATAAGTATAAAGACTGGTCAAAAGAACTGAAACTAATCTATGATTATCATAAGGACTTAAAGGTTGTGTTTACTGGTTCATCGGTTCTGGATATTAAAAAAGGAGTATCGGATTTGAGCCGAAGAGCAATAGTTTATAATATGCAAGGACTTTCTTTTAGAGAGTACCTTCAATTATTTCATAATATATCTGTACCTATCTTTTCATTAGAAGATATTCTAAATCATAAAGTGGAAACTCTTGACTTAAAACTTCCTCTTCCTCTTTTTAAAGATTACCTAAAAAGCGGTTACTATCCCTTTGCATTAGAAGAAGATTTTGAAATAAGACTCACACAAATTATCAATCAAACCTTAGAAGTTGATATTCCTATTTATGCTGATATGAATGTATCAACAGGAAGAAAATTAAAACAATTACTATCTATTATTTCTAATAGTGCTCCCTTTAAGCCAAATATGACAAAGATTGCTCAAATGCTATCGGCAAGTAGGAATAATATTGCTGACTATTGCCTTTACATTGAAGAAGCAGGTATGATTGCCCAATTGAGAAACAGCACAGAGGGAATAAGAGGACTGGGGAAGGTTGAAAAAATATATTTGGACAACACTAATTTGATTTATTCTTTAGGGAAAGATAATTCTAATAAAGGAAACATTAGAGAAACCTTTTTCTTTAATCAAATGAGAGTAAGGCATAATGTATTTGCATCAAATATTGGAGATTTTTATATTGATAATAATATATTTGAAGTTGGAGGAAAAAACAAAGGGCAAAAACAAATTAAAGATGCAGAAAATGGTTTTATAGTTAAAGACGATATTGAAAGAGGATATTTGAATACAATTCCTCTTTGGCACTTTGGTTTAACGTATTAATTACATTATCTCCAATCAAACAATCATTTTCCTTATTTTTTAATATAGCGATTATGTGCTTGATTTAGCATGTTTTTGATTTCTTTTCTTAAAGTTTTGGGAGATAAAACTTCCATATAAAAGCTTTGAGAAAGAATTTCTTTCTTAAAATCGTAAGTAGGTTTTATATTATAACTAAATATGGTATAACCTTTACCCTCTTCTACTACCTTTTGAGAATGATGCAAAGGAAGAGTTTCGATATATTTGATATTCTCATTATATACCTTTATCAAAACCTCTTCTTCCTTTTGATTATTATCTACTATTATCCCAAAGGAATGCTTAAAGTATTCTTGAGCATCAAAATCCTCAGGCAATTCAAATGTATTATTTGTATTTTTTACTTCCTTTATCCTATCCAAAGAATATATCAATACATCGTTCTTATATGGATTGAAGGCAACAACATACCATCTTTGTTTGAAAATCTTAACACAATATGGATGAATTTCAAAAGAAAATGGTTTGTTGTCTTCAAATCTTTGGTAAGTAATATTTATTATGAGGCTATCTCTCATTGCTTCAATAATGGGAGTAAGAAAGATTTGACCAGAAGGAATATGCTCAAAAAGAATCCTATCATTAAGCTTACGGCTATCATTAACAATATTATTTATAGAAATACTATTCAATAGCCATGTTTTTACCTTACTTCCTGTCAAATCTTCTGCATATTCAATAAAATATTTACTCCCATCCTTTCTATCGCAAGAAATATCAATATCAAACATATCTCTTATTGCTTCACGATGATTATGAAAAGTCCTTAAAGCTAACTCATCTTGAGAATCGTTTAATGAAGAATTTTGCCATTTGCGATTGATTTGTTTAAAAGTGATTTTCTCATTATTGTAAATTAAATCCAAAAGCCAAATATATCTTTTGAAGAGATAAGCTGACTTATCCTTAGATGTTTTTCGTTTTCCCATTATAATTAAAATCCTATTCTATTTGTAGAAATATTATTATGTATTCTCTCTGTTTCACAATACATACGAATTTTTTCAATAGATGGTTTCATATTATTAAGAATGGAGTCAATGGTGCATTTTCTTACAATATTCTCTATCTCTCCACCACTAAAATCAAATCTTTCTGAAAGTTCCAAAGCTTCTTTTTGTGATAATGAAGGCAGCATAGCTTTCCAAATCTTAGCCTTAACTTTAGGCTCTGGCTTTTGAAAATTAATCTTAAACAAAAACCTTCTTTCAAATGCAGAATCTAAGTTTTGTGTTAGATTGGTTGTTGCTATCATAATCCCATCCAAGTTCTCCATTTCCTGTAAAATTATGTTCTGTATTGTATTTTCTGTTTGAGCAACCGAATTTGAATTTGCTTCCTTCCTTTTACCAATTATAGCATCTGCTTCATTAAACAAAAGAATTGGGGTAGTTTTGCAAGATTTTACATATCCTCTATATTTATCGAATATCCTTTTAATTATTTTCTCGCTCTCACCATACCACATACTTTTGCTTTGTGCAATATCCACAAACATAATATCTCTTTTTGTTAATCGAGCCAACTGATATACTGTTTCTGTTTTCCCTGTTCCAGGAGAGCCATGAAATAAACAAGCAAAGCCTTTTCTCATTCCTTGTTTTTCCAATCTTTCTTGAATAGTAGAGAAGTTTTCTTCCCTCAAATAACTTTGTAGTTTTTTGATTTGAGAGTCTTCTTCCTCATTGAAATATAGTTTCTTTTCCTATCTTCCTGCAAAGCAATTTACCGATAAGTAGTGGAGCCATTTCCAAAGCATTCTTGCAGTAGAAATCAGTCTTAAGTTTTGTCATAGCTCTTTTTTAGTTCTTGTCTCTAAATAATCTATAAAGTTTTCTCTTATTGGTGATAATATAGCTCTTTTGATTAGATTCAATTAAACCCTCATCAATCATTTCCTTTATTGTTTTGGAAAGGGCTGGACGTGTAACTCCAAACATATTTGCCAATTCTTGTTGAGTGTGTTTAATTTTAAATTCTAATGAGCCGTGTTGTGCTGCAATCTCAAGCAAATAGCCTGCAATCCTACTTTTTATTGTTCCAAAGCTTAGGGAACGAATCTTTGTAGAAAGAAAAGCTCCTCTATCGGAAATCATTTGAAGAAAATTCAAAAGCAGCTTAGGTATACGCTGAAGCATATAGGTAAATTCTACTCTTGGAATAGGAAGAATCCTAACTGTGCCAACAGCAGTTACATCAACAGGAAATTTATTTATCTCTGCATAAAGAATTGCTGGAGCTAAAACTCCTGGAGCACTAATGCTTTCTATATACATGTTTTTCCCGCTAACGTGAGACATTGAATTGGAAACTTCGCCCTCCAAAAGAATATAAAGATAGTTACAATCGTCGCCTTGTGAAATAACTTTATCTCCGTTTTTGTAGGTTCTAATGCCCAATTTCTGACCTATAACCTTATGAATTTCTTCTTCGCTCATTCCTGAGAAGAGTATACATTGATTCAAATTTTCCATAGTGCAAATATAAAAAAAATTCCTTTTTGTAACTTTTATTACAAAACTTTCTTCATTGAGGCTGTATTTTTGCACCATAATTAAAATAGAAAATTATTATGGATGCACAAATGTTTTGTTTTCAATGCCAAGAGACAGCGGGCAATAAAGGCTGTACAATTAAGGGTGTTTGCGGTAAGGAACCACAAACTGCCAGATTTATGGATATGCTAATGTATGCAACAAGAGGATTAGCTGCTGTAAATTATAAATTAAGAGAAAAAGGTTTGGCTTGCAAGGATGCTGAGCACCTTATCTTAGATGCACTTTTCTCTACAATCACCAACGCTAACTTTGATGATAATGCTCTAAAGGCTAAAATTGCTAAGACTTTCTCTCATAAGGAT
>CAYFWD010000053.1:13074-14355 GCA_964346795.1 uncultured Bacteroidaceae bacterium | reverse complement strand
GTCTTTTTGTACAAACTGGAGATGCTTACTTTAAAGAAAGACTTAAACTTGGAATGGGAGCAAGATTTGATGGAAATACCTATTCTAATTTAATGTCAAACCCATTAGTTCAGTTCTCTCCTCGTATTTCTGCTTCATATCTTTTCAATGAACATTTATCAATAAATGCAAATGTTCGACACTACACCAAAGAACCTTCATACACTTCAATGGGATATAAAGACTCAAATGATGTTTTTGTGAATAAGGATAATTTAAAGTACATTCATGTTAATCATTATGTTTTAGGATTTGAATTTAACACAAAAGCAAAGATTAAAGCAAGCGTTGAAGGTTTCTACAAACAATATTATAACTATCCAATAACTCTTAATGAAGGAATAAGTCTTGCAAGTAAGGGAAATGATTTTGGAGCAGTTGGTGATGAACCTTTAGTTTCAAGTGGTAAAGGTAGAGCCTATGGTATTGAAGCTCTATTTACTGCAAATGATATTAAGAAATTTAATATTTATGCTGTCTTCACTTATTTTATTTCAGAGTTTACAGATATACAAGGTAAATATGTTTCATCCTCTTGGGATAATAGATTTATTTTGAATTTGACTGCAAGCCGTAAGTTTAAATACGACTGGTTGGTAAGTGCTCGTTGGCGTTTGATAGGAGGGAGTCCTTACACTCCAATTGATGAATATGTTTCCTCTCAAATACAAATTTGGGATGTAAGAAATCAACCTTATTTAGATTACACAAAATTCAACACACTTCGTTTAGGGAACTATCATCAGTTAGATATTAGAGTGGATAAAGAATTTGCTTGGAAGAACTTTGATATAACATTATATCTTGACATCCAAAATGTATATAACTTCAAGTCAGAATCAGAACCTATCTACACTAATTTAAATACTGATGGTACTCCTAACATAGCACCAAACAACCAAGAGTACATCCTTAGAAAAATTTCAACCACAACAGGAACAATACTTCCTACCTTTGGTCTAATTGTCTATTTCTAAAATATTATTTTGTTCTCTTTTTAGCCTCACATATTCAACTATTACTTACTTAAAGTGTATGCTTAAAAGAGTAAATGATATTTAGGATTAATCATTAATCTTACCTTGTATAGAGGTATAAATCCTTGCTTTAAAACTCAAAAAAAGAGGCTTTAATCTTTTTATACTTCGTTTAGAAGTCAAAACAATGGCATTGTTTTGAGTAAACAATGGCATTGTTTTTATTTTATAATGGCATTATACTAAAATTAAAAGAAGATTTGTG
>CAYFWD010000053.1:1185-13064 GCA_964346795.1 uncultured Bacteroidaceae bacterium | reverse complement strand
TAGGAGATAATTTTTATTTTGCGGTACTTGTTTTTATGTGTGGTATAAACAAAACAAGACGTGACTCTAACCACGTGTTAATTTCTTTTGTTTTTTCTGATTTTATTATTCTGCTGGTGTAAGTGGAGTATATACTCTTGCAGCAAGTTCTTTATCTAATTGATAAATACCATATCCATTTCCATCCAAAAGAGTTAATGTGTCAATGATTGCCTGTGCATTTTCTTCTTCTTCAACTTGTTCGTCAATAAACCATTTCAACATTGATTGTGTTGCATAGTCTTTTTCTTCAGTTGCAAGTGCATAAAGGTCATTGATAAGCTTTGTTACAACTTGTTCGTGTTCTAAAGTGCTTTTAAAAGCTGCAAGAGGTGATTTCCATGATTTTTCAACCTTTGCAATTGGTTTCAATTCCACTTTTCCTCCTCTTGAAAGGATATAATTTAAGAACTTCATTGCATGGTCTTGTTCTTCCTTAAATTGAATTTCCATCCAATTTGCAAATCCTGGTAATCCTTTTGATGCAAAGTCTGCACTCATTGATAGATATAAATATGCTGACCAAAATTCAGCATTTATTTGAGCATTTAATGCTTCTTCTAATTTTTTACTTAACATAGTTTATTTATTTTTTTGTTTGTTATACGTTTACTTTACAAAGATAATACTCATTTTATCTCTTAATTATTAATAACGACAAAACGCCATTTTTTATTGCGATATTCCTCAAAAGCATAGTTAATTCCTATTCTCGGAGTTTGAATATAATCCAACTTCACTCCATCGTCTTCAATCCAAATCTCTTTGCTCTTGGTTAAATCTACTCTATTTAGAAGTTTAGTTATTTGCATTGCTTTTGTTAGTTTTCCTGGTCCATCATAACCCTCAACTCCTCTAATCAAAACAGCTTCAGGGTTCTCCTTTTCTCCACTAACAACATTCAATAGATTATGCATTCCATAGCAAAGATATATATACGTTATGCCTCCTTTTTCATACATAGGCTCATTCCTCGGTGTTTTGCCTTTATGAGCGTGAGATGCAGTGTCTTCTTTCCCATAATAGCTTTCTGTTTCTGTTATCCTTAGCTTAATAGTTTCTTTGCCAATCTTCCTACAAAGCAATTTTCCAATAAGAAGAGGTGCCATTTCTAAGGCATTCTTTAAGTAGAAGTCTTTATTTAGTCTTGCCATTTTTAGTGCTTATCTCTAAATTCCTTAATCAGTTCTCATAATGCAAATATAAAAAACTTTCTTTATTAAGAGTAGTTAGTCTTACATTATAAACGAAATTTATACCATTTTACTTTCGCTATTTGATTCTATAAAATTTCATTTCTTAATCTTTTTACATTCATTAGATAAAGTTTTTTGTACCTTTGTACGCTTTTTGGAATTATTGAATCATTTTTCTATTCAGTTTTTAATATGATTAAATCAATGACAGGCTATGGTAAAGCCTCCACAACCTACGATAATAAAACTATTTCTGTTGAAATAAGAACTCTTAATAGTAAACAGATTGACCTTAATCTTAAACTAAATTCTTCTTATCGCAATAAAGAAATGGAAATTAGAACCCGCATTGCTAATGTTTTGGAAAGAGGTAAGGTGGATTGTTTTATTGTTAGGGAATATACCGATATTGCTCCAAGTCTTAATATAAATTCTTCTTTATTCGTTAGCTACTACAAACAATTTGAAGCTTTGGCTGATAAGGTTAACGCTCCTAAGGATAATCTCTTGCCTTATGTTTTGCAAATACCTGAAATAAACTGCTATTCTGATAAAGAGGTTAAAGAAGATGAGATAAATATTTTGTTACTTCTCTTAGATGAGGCTTTGGAACAGACTGACCAATTCCGTTTGGTGGAAGGTAAGTATTTGGAGAAGGATTTGCTTTTGAGGATTAATCTTATTGAGGAAAAATTGCTTGAGGTTGACAAGTTTGAAAATCAAAGAATACAACAAATTAAAGATAAGCTTCTCTTAAAACTAAATGAATTGGATTGTCAGTCAATTGATATGAATCGTTTTGAGCAAGAGATAATCTACTATATTGAGAAGTTGGATATAACAGAAGAAAAGACAAGATTAAAACAACATCTAAATTATTTCGTTAATACTATGAATCTTCCTTCATCGCAAGGCAAGAAATTAGGTTTTATTGCTCAAGAGATTGGAAGAGAAATTAACACTTTAGGCTCAAAGGCACAAGATGCCAATATCCAAAAGATTGTTGTTGAGATGAAAGATGAGCTTGAGAAGATTAAAGAACAATTATTAAATATTCTATAAGTGAGAAATAGTAGAGGGATTTTCTTTCTTGTTGTTTTGGTTTTTTCTTTTTTGAGTACTGAACTATTTGCTCAAAATAATAAGGCTGTTTTTTTGAATGAAGACACACAAAACCAGATAGACCTTTATGAAGATTTGATAGATAAGGAATTTCGTCAAGAATACTATGATAATCTTTTGTCTCTTTACTATCAATCCTTTCAAGACCAAAAAGCAGAAAAGCTAATCAAGAAAACCATTAAGCGTTTTCCTCAAAACTCTATCTTTATTGCTGATTTGGGAACACATTACTTAAAAATAGGAGAACAAAACAAGGCAAATAATCAATTTGACAAATCAATAGATAATCTTCAAGCCAACAGCAATAGTATTATTCAGCTTGCAAGTTATTTTAATATTCGTGGAAATGCCGACTATGCCATCAAAACTTTTAAGAAAGGAAGGGAGCTTTTGAATAATAAGAGTGTTTTTATTTACGACCTTTCTTATCTTTATCAGCGTCAAGGCAAATATGATGAAATAACTAATGAATATTTGGAACTTCTAAACTCCAACCCTGCAATGCTTAACCAGATAAAAATATATCTTGGAAGTATACTGCAACAAGATACTGACAAAAAATTTGCTGACCATCTTCGCATTACCATTCTTAAGAAGGTACAACAAGAGCCTTCCAATCAAGATATTTCACAACTATATATTTGGGTACTCTTGCAACAAAAGAACTATAAGATGGCTCTTAATCAAGCCAAAGCTATTGATAGGAGGTTTGAAAACCTTACTGGACAAACTGTTTATGAAATATCTAATATTGCTCTTAATAATCAAGACTATGAAATAGCAAAAGAAGGTTTTTCCTATTTGATTGATAAAGGAAAGGAAAGCACATATTATCTTGCAAGCCGATTAGGACTTCTTAGTTCACTTTATGAACCTTTTATCAACACCATAAACCACAGCCCAAAAGAAATAACCTTCCTTAAAACCCAATATGAAACAACCCTTGAAGAACTTGGCAAACTACCTGCCACAATCCCTATAATGCAACAATATGCCCATCTCTTAGCTTACTATCTTCACTTGCCACAAGAAGCAGTTGATCTCTTAGACCAAACTCTTTCAATGCCACAGATTAAACCCTTAGAGAAAGCTAAGAGTAAATTGGCAAGAGCCGATATTTATTTAATGGAAAACGACATTTGGGAAGCCTCTCTGACCTATTCACAGGTTGAAAAAGAGTTTAAAAATGATGTTGTAGGCTCTGAAGCTAAGTTTAAGAATGCTATGCTTTCTTATTATAATGGTGATTTTGAATGGGCAGCCTCTCAGTTTGATGTTTTGCGTTCTTCCACAACCAAACTTATCGCAAATGATGCAATGGAATACTCTCTTTTGATTTCTGACAATATAGATGAGGACTCTTCATATAGTGGATTGACCTATTTCTCAAAGGCAGAGTTTGCAGAATATCAAAATAAATATAAAATTGCATTAGAATATCTTGACACTCTTAATCAAAACTATCTTTCACACCCTTTGTTTGATGAGGTCTTATATAAGAGAGCCGAAATAGCAATACATAAGAAAGAATATTCTCAAGCTGATAGTTTATTAAATCAAATTCTTTTGAAATATCCTTTTGACATTATGGCTGATGACGCACTCTTTCTATTGGCCGAATTATGTCTAACACACCTCAACTCTATGGAAAGGGCAAAGGAGTATTATGAGAGAATTATTTTGGATTATCCAAATTCTCTTTATGTTACGGAAGCTCGCAAGAGATATAATAATCTTTCAAAGAAAAATTCTGAAACACAAAATCGCAGGTTTTCAAACGATATAGTAAATTAAAGAAGAATAACGTCCATAAAACAATTCTTACAATCAAAACTAAGTTTATATGTTCTGTTATTATCTTTCAAAAACAACTCTTGATTAAAGTCAGGACTTTGCTTATCTCTCATTAGGCACTGACCCAAATTATAGCGAATGCAATTTTTTGAACGCATCAAAACCAAGCCCTTTTGCGTAACCTTATCCATTTCCAATCCATATTCAATCTTCTCTACCCCGTGTCTATTATAGAATTGTTTTGATTTCTCATTAACAATATTTGCCCTATAATCCAATTCCTTTTTAGGATAAGGGAAGTTATTTTTTACAAAATCTTGAGTTTTTTGTTTATAAGCTTCCTTTATTCGCAAATAAAGTTTGTCTATTAGGTTTCTTCTATGATGATTTAAAAGAGAAGAGGCAAAAAAATACTTTTCTGAACATTTGTTTTCAAAACTTCTCAAATAAAAAATACTATCCCCAAATTTGTCAATCTGCTTAAGAAGATTTTTTTCATAGTCTTTAGTATTTTTAGCAACTTGCTTTTCAATAATAATATCCTCTTTAGTACTTATTCCCTTTTCATCTCTTGCCCTCAAACAAAAACCTTGAGGAGTTTCTAAAAGAGTAATATCAACTCCTATCCTTCTTTTTGATTTATCTCCTATAACCTGCTTTGAAAACTTAGAGTCAAAATTGCGATAAATCTTTGTAAGGAGTTTAATATCTAATTTCTTATTAGGATATATCTTAACCAAGCCTTGAGAGGAATTTTCTTCAACTCCATTAACTAAAAAACCTTCCAAAACACCTTGAGGATTTATAAAACACAAGCCATCTCCATTTGAAATACTTTCTTTTGTGTCCACCTGAAAATATAACTTACCCCTACCTGAGAAATCACTATCGCTAACCTTACCAATGTACTTTCCTAAGCTCTTAGCAGTATCCAAATTTCCAATAATATCCTTCTTGCCTTCAAGATTAAAACTGGTAAAACCACGATTAAAACTTCTCTCCAAATCAGGCTCAAACTCAACCTTTGTTTTTCCAATTGAACTTCTGCAGAATTTTGTTTTGTTATCCTGAATATCTATAAACCTATCTATCTCTCTTGAATAATAAGCAGTAACATTCTTAACATAATCCAAATCCTTAAGCCTGCCCTCTATCTTAAAACTTCTAACCCCTGCATTAATCATTTGTGGGATATATAAAGAAGCATTAAAATCCTTAGTAGATAAAAGATGCTTATCCTTAACCAATACCTTGCCTTGCGAATTTATTAAGTCATATCTGCTTCTGCAAGGTTGAGAACATTCTCCACGATTACCCGAACGCTTTGTTATCTCATAACTCAAATAACATTGACCACTAAGCCCACTACATAAAGCACCATGAACAAAACACTCCAATTCAATTTCAGGAACAAAAGAATGAATTTCTGCAATATCCTTAATGGAAAGCTCCCTTGCCAAAACAACCCTTTCAAAACCAACCTCACTCAAAAATTTTACCCTCTCCTTAGAAAGATTATGCATCTGAGTACTCGCATGAATATGTATAGGAGGAAGATTCATCTCCAAAATACCATAATCTTGAATAATTATTGCGTCAACACCAATAGAATAAAGTTTATGAATTAAATCCTCAACATCTTTTAATTCATTATCAAAAAGGATTGTATTTACAGTAACATAGACTCTAACATCAAACAAATGAGCATAAGAAACCAAAGAAGAAATATCCTCCAAACTATTCCCTGCCATAACCCTTGCACCAAAAGCATCTGCCCCTATATAAACAGCATCAGCTCCATAATCAATGGCAGCCTTACCCTGTTCCAAATTCTTAGCAGGAGAAAGAAGTTCTATTTGCTCCATTTAATCAAAAGAAAATTAATCCAAACAACGCTTGTACATTTGAATAGTATTCTCAAGACCATAGTACAAAGCATCGCAAATAAGAGCGTGTCCAATAGATACTTCCAAAAGATTAGGAATATTATTCTTAAGATATTCTAAATTATCCAAATCCAAATCATGCCCTGCATTAAGTCCCAATCCCTGATGTAAAGCTTCTTTTGCAGCCTTAATATAAGGTTTAATAGCCTCTTCTCTATTTTGATGATAGCCTCTTGCATAGCTTTCGGTATAAAGTTCCACCCTGTCAGCACCACAAGCCTTAGCTCCAGCAACCATCTCCTCTTCTGGGTCAACAAATATAGAAACCCTGCTAATAGGCTTCAATCTCTCAACAACAGAAGAAAGAAAATCCTTATACTTAACAGTATTCCAACCTGCATTTGAAGTCAAAACATTATGAGCATCAGGCACAAGAGTAACTTGGGCAGGCTTAATAACCTCTATCAAACGAATAAAATCTTCTGTTGGATTACCTTCAATATTAAACTCTGTTGTTAAAATAGGCTTTAGGTTTCTTACATCAGCATAACGAATATGTCTCTCATCAGGACGAGGATGAACAGTTATACCTTCTGCACCAAAACGCTCACAATCCACAGCAACCTTAAGCAAGTCAGGATTATTTCCTCCTCTTGCATTTCTAATGGTTGCCACCTTATTAATATTTACACTAAGCTTTGTCATAAAAATAACCTTTTAATAAATACTTAATCTGCAATTAATTTCCTATATCTTGTTCTCTTTGGAGGCTCATCTCCCAAACGTTTCTTACGATTTTCTTCATATTCGGAATAAGAACCCTCAAAGAAATAAACCTCCGAGTTTCCTTCAAAGGCAAGTATATGTGTTGCAATTCTATCTAAGAACCATCTATCGTGCGAAATAACAACAGCACAGCCTGCAAAGTTTTCCAAACCTTCCTCAAGTGCTCTAAGAGTATTTATATCAATATCGTTAGTTGGCTCATCTAAAAGCAAAACATTAGCCTCTGACTTAAGAGTTAGAGCTAAGTGAAGACGATTTCTTTCTCCTCCTGATAAAATGCCTGTTTTCTTATTTTGGTCTGTTCCTGAAAAATTAAATCGTGATATGTAAGCTCTTGAATTGATAAGTCTTCCGCCCATTTGTATTTGTTCATTTCCTTCCGAAACAACTTCCCAAACAGTTTTCTCAGGGTCAATTACACTATGTTGTTGGTCAACATAACCTACCTTTACTGTTTCTCCTATTTCAAATGTTCCACTATCTGGCTCTTGCAATCCCATAATCATTCTAAAAAGAGTTGTTTTTCCTGCTCCATTAGGACCTATAACCCCAACTATTCCAGCAGGTGGAAGAGAAAAAGTTAGGTTATCAAACAAAAGCTTATCCCCAAAAGCTTTACTAACATTATTTGCTTCAATAACTTTTGTCCCTAATCGAGGACCATTTGGGATAAATATTTCCAAACGTTCTTCCTTCTCTTTAGTATCTTGAGAAAGCATTTGCTCATAAGCACTCAAACGTGCCTTTCCTTTTGCATGACGAGCCTTAGGACTCATTCTAACCCATTCCAACTCTCTTTCAAGAGTTTTCTTTCTTTTGCTTTCGGTTTTTTGTTCCATTTCCATTCTCTTGGTCTTTTGCTCTAACCAAGAAGAGTAGTTACCCTCCCAAGGAATACCTTCTCCTCTGTCAAGTTCCAAAATCCAACCTGCAACATTATCCAAGAAATATCTATCGTGGGTTACTGCTATAACTGTTCCTTTGTATTGATGAAGATGCTGCTCTAACCATTCTATTGATTCTGCGTCTAAGTGGTTTGTTGGCTCGTCCAAAAGAAGAATATCTGGCTCTTGAAGCAATAAACGACAAAGTGCTACCCTTCTTCTCTCTCCTCCTGAAAGAGTATTTACTATTGCATTTTCATCAGGACAACGCAAAGCATCCATTGCTCTTTCAAGCTTGTTATCCAAATTCCATGCATCGTATTGCTCCATAAGTTCCATAACCTCTCCCTGACGTTCCATTAGCTTTGTCATCTCATCATCACTCATTGGCTCGGAGAACTTCAAGTTAATCTCATCATATTCTTTTATTATTTCGGCTACTTCCTTTACGCCTTCCATAACAATTTCCTTAACGGTCTTGTTCTCATCCAATTTAGGCTCTTGCTCCAAATATCCCACACTATAACCAGGAGAGAAATGAACCTCTCCTTGATGTGAAGAGTCTAAGCCTGCTATTATCTTTAATAGAGTTGATTTACCAGAACCATTTAACCCAATTATACCTATCTTGGCTCCATAATAGAATGACAGGTAAATATCTTTTAATACTTGTTTGCTTGGTGGGTATAGCTTACCTACTCCAACCATTGAGAAAATTATTTTCTTATCGTCTAATGCCATAATTATTTATTTATTTTAATGTCTTTAATATTTAACTGTATTGATGTTTTGCCGTTCCATTGATTTTCCACAATTTGATAAACAATATCAAAGGCTTCTCCATTGCATATTTTATCATAATAACTGCCAAGTCCAAATCCAATACATGAAAGAGGAAGATGGCGATTGTCAAGATGTATTGCAGAAAAACTAATATGGTTTTGACCTACGGGACGTATTTGACCAGTGTCCACAACTCTTGATGATTTAAAGATTGGGACTTCATTTTCCTGCCCATAAGGCTCAAATTGTTTTAATATTCTATATAGCTTAGGAGTTATATCGCTTAGATTTATCACATGGTCTATCTCTATTTCAGGGATATAATCTTCTTCTTGCATATCCTTACCAACCCTTTCCTTAAAAAGACGAATAAATTCTTCAAGATTCTCTTCTTTTAGAGAAAGTCCTGCTGCAAACTTATGCCCTCCAAAATGCTCCAAAAGCGAAGAACAAGACTCAATAGCAGCATATATATCAAAATCTTTTACACTTCGTGCAGAACCAGTGATAAGTCCATTAGAATGAGTAAAAACTATGGTTGGCTTATAATATTTCTCAATAATACGAGAGGCTACAATACCTATTACTCCCTTACTCCAATCCTTATTGAAAACAACATTTGCCTTAGATGTATCAATATCATCTGATTTCTCAAGCATAGCAAGTGCTTGCTGAGTTGCTTCAACATCCAATCTGCGACGCTCGTCATTTGTTTCATTAATTTTCTTTGCAATAATATCTGCCTCTTCCAATTTCTCACAAATCAATAAATCTACAGAATTCTTTCCCGATTCAATCCTACCTGCAGCATTAATTCTTGGACCAATCAAAAATACTAAATCAGTAATGGTTAGCTCGCGATTAAAATAAAGCTTACTCTCTTCCCTATTACGAACAATATTGCCATACTTTAAGATAGCCTCAATACCTGGACGAGGATTCCTATTTATAATTTTCAATCCATAGAATGTCAATATCCTATTCTCTCCAGTTATGGGAACAACATCGGCAGCAATAGAAATAGCAACCAAATCCAAATAAGGTAAAAGCCTTTCAAAAGGTTGATTTCTTCTAATGTTCATTGCCTGAACAAGCTTAAACCCAACTCCACAACCTGAAAGTTCCTTGTAGGGATACATAGAATCATTTATCTTAGGGTTAAGAATAGCACAAGCCTTTGGCAATTCTTCACCTGGGAGATGATGGTCACAGACAATAAAATCAATACCCTTATTTCCTGCATAAGCAATCTGCTCAACAGCCTTTACTCCACAATCCAATGCTATTACTAACTTAAAACCATTCTCATAAGCCCAATCAATAGACTTATAAGAAATACCATAACCCTCAATATAACGGTCAGGAATATAAAAATCTACCTTAGGATAGAATTGTTTCAAATAGGAATACACCAAAGCAACGGCAGAAGTTCCATCAACATCATAATCACCATAAATCAAGACATTCTCCTCAGCCATAATGGCAACCTCAATCCTCTCAATAGCCTTATCCATATCTTTAAGCAAGAAAGGGTCGTGCAGGTCTTCTAATTTTGGTCTAAAAAACTTCTTTGCCTCCTCAAAACTATTAATCCCCCTTTGAACAAGGAGATTTGCAATAATATCATAAGCCCTGTAATCCTCCTCCTTCATACAAGAAGAATCTACTCTCAAATCCAAAGCAAGTTGCTTAACTAAATCCTTATCTCCATAATCCTTAACTACCCAACGTTTATCCATAATACCTAAATTTTCAAAATTAATTTACAAAGGTATGAAAATATAATCAATTAAAATAATATAAGGAAATAAAAGCATAGCCTTTGAGCAAGGAAAACTTATTAATCTTTTATTTTGTTGATTAAATCCCAAATAACTATACCTGCACTTACAGAAATATTTAAAGAATGTTTGGTGCCAAATTGTGGAATCTCTATTGTCCCCTCACAAAGATTTATAACCTCTTGAGCAACTCCATCAACTTCATTACCAAAAACTATAGCTAATTTCTCTCCTTTGGGAAAAGAAAAATCATTTAACATTATACTATTCTTTGTCTGTTCTACTGAATAAATAATGTATCCCCTGTCTTTAAGCTCATTTATTGCATCAATAGTTGAAGACTTATATTCCCAATCAACTGTTTCGGTTGCTCCAAGTGCTGTTTTCTGAATTTCTCTATGAGGAGGCTTGGGAGTTATACCACAAAGATATATCTTCTCTATAAGGAAAGCATCAGAAGTTCTAAAAACTGAACCAACATTGTTCATACTCCTAATATTATCAAGCACTACAAGAATTGGATTTTTCTTCTTTTTCTTAAATTCTTCTACTCCAATACGATTTAATCCACTAAGGGAAAGCTTTTCATTCATTGTATCCTAATTCCAAGTTGCATAAATCCTTTCTCATCAAAATCATAAAGAGGGATAATATATTTTACCTGCTTTTGAATTTGAAGAGTTTGCCTGTTAATAGACCATAATTCTCCCAAACGAATAAAAGTTATATCCTCAGGAATAATATCCGATGTTACCTCTTTCTTCTCCTCTATTCCTGTTTCTTCATTCTCTATGTAAATTGTACTCTTCAAAATAAACAAATCATCTATCTCCTTTGGAGCATTAAACCTTGAACCATCTGCCTTTAATATGCTCTTGTCCTTATTCTTTGCCTTATGAAAAAGAGATGTTGTATATGGATTTTGAACAGGATATTTTAGTGGCTGACCAGAAATAACCGTATCAGGAATATAAAAATACTCACCCATTGGAGAAGGTTTTTTCTTACTATCTTCCACAGCTGCTTCCTCCTGAGGAAATATCCAAAACAACTCAAGCCTTACCGTATCAATCTTTTCATCAGTAAAACTCTTATAACGCACCAGCATCGGGCAATAAGCCTTAACCGTTTTCTCCAAAGCAAGAGTTTTGAAATCATATCTTACAAATTCCTCAAAAAGATAAGCAGAAATATAAGGATAAATAAACTTGAAAACAGAATCTTTCTTTAAAACATGTCCAAACTCTCTTTTCTCAAACTCAATAATACGACTTAAAACCGTATCAAGAGATATTTCCCTTTTCCTTTGGTCATAAATCTTAACATGCTTAGCACTTACCGCATTAAGAATAGTCTTTGCCAACTCCTCCCTATAATATCCCGTAATATGTTCAAACTTCTTTGGATTTAAACTATTATATATCTCCCATTCAGGATTAAAAACCCCAACATTATGGTATTCATACTCTATGGAATAGCTCGGCTCCTGCGAAAAACCTGACAATGAAACCATAAAACCAAAAATAAATACTGCAAATCTTTTCATCTCTACCTCCTCCTCAAATAATAAATTGGCATTAAACCCCTAAGCTCTCCATCAAGACCTAT
>CAYFWD010000053.1:0-1166 GCA_964346795.1 uncultured Bacteroidaceae bacterium | reverse complement strand
AACATCAAAATACCACTCATCACCAAACCGCAAATAATCTAACTTATCAGCATTATAATTCCCCTTAACAATAGTATCCTTAGTAATAACATTACCATAAACATCCTCCCTGTCAATAGTTACCATCATTTCACACTGTTTGCGTTTGAGAATATCTGCTCTGGAATAGTTTTCAGTAGAATTGGGCTGAGCATAAACCTTAATCTCTCCCATCTCAGCCTTTTGCATATATGACTCAAAATAAGGAATAGAATACTCAGGCTCAAGATGCGAATCCCACCAATGATATGGCTTTTTATTATAGATTGGTATAGTAAAATGAATATTTCTCACAACGCAAAGAGTATCCTTAAGCTCCGGTTTAAGACTTGGATATATCCACCCAAGCTCATAGCGGAAAAACTCCTTAATAGCCAAATCCTCATCCTTAAGAAACACCGAATCCATTGTAATTACAGGACTATAGCCAATGACTTTCTTATCAATCAACATCGTTTGCGGATTATACGACCACTCCTCCTCAAACCTTACCGCCCTTATCTCTTCCTCCAAAAGCCTTTGAAACATCTTATCCGTCAAAGTATCCCTAAAGCAGGCTAAATATTTCTTCTGCAAATCCTTCTTAATGGAATCAAAGACTAAGTTTTCCCTTTCAAAAGTCTTAAAAGAAATTTTCTTTGACCTAACTTGAGAGATTACAGTATCAATAGTTTGCCACCAAAACCTCTTATCCACCAAATAATCATAAAGAATAGAATCCTTTTTCACAGACTGTTCAATACGCGGCTGCATAATCTTAACCTCATAAACAATCTTTTTGGAAAGCATTCTTTTTTGGGAGAAACACGATAAAGAAATCAAGACACAAACCCCCAAAATCCCTATCCCAAAGCAAAGTTTATTTTTCATTTTCCAACCTTTATTTCAATATATTTTCTGCAAAATTAACGATTTATTTTTTTACTCATCAATATTTAAGTCCTTTTTGGTCGTGGTGGACTTCTTCTTTTTGTACCAAGACTTCTTCTTTTTGGTAAAAAAAGCCACCTTTTCAACCCCAAAAAGCCACTTTTTCACCACAAAAAAGCCGCTTTTTCGACCCCAAAAAGCCGCTTTTTTGACTAAAAGAAAGAAGTCTTAGGACAAAATAACTTCGTTTAAGGACA
>CAYFWD010000052.1:0-14462 GCA_964346795.1 uncultured Bacteroidaceae bacterium | reverse complement strand
TTTTCAACAACAAAACTACAAAAAACATTTCAATTCTTGGGGCAGGTTATATGTGTTTTATGCCTCCAATTTTGTTTTTATATTGAGTATTAACTCTTTCTGTTATTTTTACTTATATCATCAAGTTTCTTTCCCGTAGGACGAAGAGATAGAAACGTAGAATCAAATTCTATTTTTTTAGAACGAAGAGATAGAAACGTAGAATCAAATTCTATTTTTTTGATGTTTTTTCTTAACAACTTTTAGTGCATTGTTGATAAGTGGGGAAGTGTTTTTGTTAATAAAATTGAGTTTTTGGGGAATATAAGGAAAAAGGGTGGGGATGTGGTGGACTACTTTATTTGCTATAATATTGTGATATGTAGATAGTTATATTAAATAGGGTGGAGAAGGTGGAGCAAAAAGTGATTTTGAAAACTTTAGCACTATGATGTATTTTTTAATTTTAAAACATATACACAACTTTAAAAATGCATTTTTGCTCCACCTTCTCCACCCTTTTAGCTATAATATAGTGTGTATTAGTTTCTTATAGCGTTTTTTCTTGCTTTGTTTACTCCACCCTTTTTTATGACTAACACAAAAAGTATTTATATTTTTGTTAATTAAGTTTTGCTTGTGTATTTCCTAAGTTATTGATACTCACGCCCTCTTTATTCCGCAGGTTTTGTAAATCAACGAGTTGCACGTCGTCCTCTTCTGTTCTTGGTTTTACTTGACTTGGGTTTTCAAGGTTATCAATTATGGGGTGGGTTGTAACCACCCCATCGTCTAATTTGTTGTCTCTTCGTCGTAATCTTTCTCTCTTTCTCTATTAATTTCACAATATTCTTTCTTTACTAATAAGTATCTCTTTATTCCATTAACAATTTTGTTTTGTGTGTTGAGTTTTGATAGTTCTTTTCCTACTTTTCCCACTGTAAGGTCTCTGTGGTTGTAGCCAAAGCTGTTTGTTATCTCTTGCAATACATCGCTACTGCTATAATACAATGCTTTCTCTACTCTTGCTAATGTGTCTTGGGTTGAAGGTAATTTAAAGCATTTAAAGATAAGCTCCTTTGTCATATTGTGTGTAGCGTATTTCCTGTTCTCTTTTCTTCTAAGGGCTATCTCGTCTTGGTTCTCCCAATATTCAAAGCCTTCACTATAGAGTGTAAGGGCTTGGGCATAAACTTGGTCTATGTTTATGCTTTTTTGATAGTCTATTTTCATTGCTTTATGTGTCCAAAATCTTCTTTCGCCATCTTCATCGGAAAGGAAGTGGGCGTCATTGAGAGTTGCTACAAAGGAGGCTCTACGACGATATTTCTTTTGTCCCTTGCCATAGTGTTCTCTTTCTTGTATGCTCCCTCTGGTAAGTATTTCTTTGATAGTGTTGAAGTCTTTCTTGACGTAGTGTGATAGCTCTTCTAAGCTAATGAGAAAGTTTTGGCTTAACTTAAAGTTGGTGTCTTTGTGGGTTAAGTTTAAAGGGCTATCGGTAAAGTATTCTGACCATTCTTGTGGTACGAATTTCTTAAACACTGTTGTCTTTCCTATGCCTTCTGCTCCTGTCAATACAAGGCAGTAGTGGTTGATTGTATTAGGATTCATTAGGGTTGCAACTATTCCCACAAGGAATTTTTTTATGTCTTTGTTCCATAGCTCTTGATTGGTTGTCGTAATGCTTGAGGCAAGCTGCCCTATATGGTCTTGGTGGTCCCATTGGAGGCTAAGGAGTTTCTCTACAAAGGGGTCGTAGGTCTTTATATCATTAACCTGAAGTATTTTGTCAATGTTTATCCGTCTTGCTTTGGGCAAGAGGTCTGTTATATAGGTGTGAATGGTGTTGGAGATAATGGTGTCGTAGATTGTCCACTTGGGTTTCTCTTGTCTTTTGTCCAATATCTCAAAGTTGTTTATGACATCATTGTATCTTATATCAAATCGCTTATAGAAGAGTTCTCTTATCTCTGAGTTGGTGATTTCGGCAGAGGGCTCTTTCGTTGCTATTTGTTTTCCGTTTTTTACGATGTCTGATCTATTGGCTGAGCTGATTGTATTTATCACTTCATTATAGTCTAAGTCGTGGTATTTCTCCAAACAGAACTGAATGACTTCTTCTTTGTCGTATCCTTCTGCAAGGGCTTGCAGACTAAAATTGTACAGGGATACATTGCGATTGCCCTTTTCGTTGGGGTCTTTGATTATGCTTTGGGTGTATATGTTGTTTAGTCTCTTGTTGTAAAGGGTCAGGGGTTTGGCGTTGGGGTTGTAGTAGGCGTTGGGGTCATAGCTTATAAAACATAGTCGGGTTATATCTTTGACTGCTTTATCGCCTTGCACATTATATTTCTCCTTAACATATTCATTTGTCTGGCCAAATTTATAAGCGTAGTATTTTTTTATCTGGTCGTATTCCTTTTTCTTCAACCATTCTTCCACTTTTTCATTTTCTTCAATCTTAAAAAAGGCTTTTATTCCCTCTCCACTTGGGGAAATAAAGCATGCAAAGGTATGTGGGTCTTTTTTTAGCTTGGAGCATAGGCTTTCTCTTTCTTCTTCATTGGCCAAATGGTCAAGGTCAATACCCACTATGTTTTCAAAACTGCTTATATACTCTTTCTTTCTCTTGATAGTGTAGGTAGAGGAGTAGGTAAAGCCTTTAAGTTTCTTTTTAAGGGAATTGCATAGCTCTTCTTTTCCTTCTTTCTTAGCCTTCCTAATAGCCTCTATTTCCTTCTTATGTTCTTCAGACTTTATTCCTTCAATTAAATCACTCCAATTTATGGTCAAATATGGAGTGGAAAAATTTTTGATAATTGTTATTTTTTCCATAATGCTTATCTATATTTTTTAATAATAATTTCGCTAATCTCTTCTATTTCTTCTTGTGTGAACCTTCTTTTGACGTTTTTGGTCAATAGTCCGTTTTGTTTTCTCAACCTGTAGAGTGTTGATTGAGAAATCTGCAATATCCTCAACACATCTTTCTGTGTGTACTTGGGAATCTTTTTTTCATTCATCATAAAACTTTTTTATTATTAGTTAATACTATATTATTTATCTATTATCCAGTGTTTTACTTTACTAACTTTAATGCGTTTTTCTTCCATAGTTCCTAAAATGGAACTTAGTGTTGTGCTTTTTTAATTTCTACTTTGTTTTGTTTTTTACCAATCTTAAGGATTGGTTTTTTTGATTGTTTTCATAACTGTGGGGTTTTTCTTTTATGGTTTTCAAGCCATAGCTGAACAAACTCACGTTATATTGACGCAAAATTAATAAATATTTTTTAGCTAATGTATTATAAAAATAACAAAAAATAAAAAGTTATCCACATACTATTGTTATTAACGTTCTAATCAGTGCTTTTGAAGTCTAATGAGGTTGTTTTTTCTGTGTAAAAAGATAATATAGTATCTTTGTAAAAGATAAAAAAAGGAGTTGAAACTTAAGTAAATAATAAGTCAGCCGGCACCTCCCAATTTATCAATGATTAATTAATTTTTTTATTAACTTAAAATTTTTTCACTTATGGCAATTTCGTATGTAAAAGTAAAGCGAAAAATCACCACCGGTAGCAACCCTGGTGATAAGTATTTGGCATCTATCTTTAGAGAATCAGATGTTTCTTTAAATGATTTATGCGTGGAGATTTCTCAATCCACAACCGTAAGCTATCCCGATGTGTTAGCGTGCTTGAAAGCTTTGGAGATAAATATCTCAAGGCATATCCTCAACGGACGAGCAGTAAAGTTTCCTCTTTTAGGGTCTTTTATCCCTTCCATAAAGGCAACGGCTAAGGACACCTTAGAAGAGGTAGATGTTTCAAGCATTAAGAAGGCAAGATGCAGGTTTTATCCTTCACCAGCCTTTATGTATGATTTGTCCAAGACTTCATTTAATCTTCGTGACCTTGAAGTTAAGGGCTATCAGTCTGTTTCTTCCACAGAAGGAGGAGGAGGGGTGTAGAACCTTAAAACAGAAAAGGGGCTTTATGCCCCTTTTTTTATTGTAATCAGTATTATAGAGAAAATTTTTTACCTTTTTTCTGTTTTAAAAGACTTGGAATGTTAAGAAATTTGTTAAAGACTTCAATTAGTATAATTAATTGTTTATTTATTAACCACTAACCACTAATCATTAATAATTAATTAAACATCAATCACCTCCCAAAAAAATACTCTTAATCCTTGATTTGGGGCGGAGTTGTCTAAGGCTTGTATTCGTTTTTTTAGAATGGGTGCTATGTTATCGTCAACTATGCAAAGGGTTGCCATATTCTTGGTTGGCCATGCGTGAGTGCCTAAGCGTGGCTCTCCTGTCTTGGAGCCTCTCCCTTGAATGTCTTGCCAACGAGTGAAGCCTCTAATGGATAATTGGTTTAATATCTCTTCCACATCTTCAATGTGGGCTTGGTTATATGCTATAAATGCTGCTTTCATCTCTACTTATCTTTAATGGTTCTACGATTAAGTTTTACTTTATGTTTGTTGCGATAGGTCTTCACTTCTCTTGAAGCAAATACACAATAGAGGGTAGGAATGAAAATAAGGGTAATAAGTGTTGAGAATGTTAGCCCTCCAACAATTACAATACCCATAGGTTGCCATAGCTCTGAGCCTTCTCCAAGTCCTATCGCCATTGGTATCATTCCCAAAACTGTTGTTGCTGTTGTCATCAGAACGGGACGAAGACGTGATTTTCCTCCGCTTACTACGGCAGAAACTATTCCCATGCCTCTTTCACGGTTAAGGTTTATGTAGTCCACAAGTACAATACCATTCTTTACAACAATACCAATAAGCATAATGCTTCCAATGGCACTCATCAAATTGATTGTCTCGCCTGTTAGGAATAGAGCTACCAAAACTCCTGTCAGTGCGAATGGTATTGAGAACATTATTATAAATGGATAGCGTAGGGATTCAAATTGTGCTGCCATAACTATATAAACAAGCATTATGATAAGTAAGGCAAGTATTCCCATATCGGCAAAGCTTTCTTGTTGGTCAACAATTGTTCCTCCTATCTGTACTCCAATATGTGAAGGTATTGCCATCTTGTCTATCTCTGCCTGTATATTCTTTGTTGCTTTGTCAAGGGTTTCACCATAGAGGGTTGCCTTAACCTTTATTATTCTTTCTCTATCCTGACGTTCAATGGAAGGAGGGGAGAACTTCTCAACAATCTTTGCAACTTCGTTAAGTCTTACTGCTTTTCCAGTGGAGTTGTATATGGATATGTTTTCAATATCTTCCAAAGACTGACGGAAGCTTCTGTCATAACGTACTTTTATCTTGTACTCATCACCATCTTCTCTAAACAAAGAGGCTGTCATTCCATTCATACGGTTGCGGATAAAGGATGAAGCTGTTGCAACATTGAGTCCATTAAGTGCAAGCTTTTCTCTGTCAAACTCAACTTGATATTGTGGCTTGTAGTCTTCACGGCTAATGGTAACATCTCTAAATCCTTTTACCTTACTCATCTTCTCTTTTATCTCCTTAGCCAGCTTTTCTGTCTCATCAAAGTCATAACCCAATATCTCAACATCAACAGTTGAACCACTTGTCATTCCTCCGCCACCTCCTGCTAAGACGTTATGTTTATATAGCTCTGTGTATGATGCTAATATCTTACGTATTCCTTCTGTTATTTCAAAAACATCTCTATCTCTTTCTTTTACTCCACAAAGTTTTATCCTAAATGATACGTAGTTGGAGCCAGAGGTCTGCATCTGTGCCCAAGAGTTATCATCATCTTCAGAAGGTGTTCCAACGGTATAGGTTAGGTTTTTTATTTCAGGATATTTTTCTTTTACTTCTTTTTCAAACTTCTTAGCTATAACCCTTGTCCTGTCAACATTTGCTCCAATAGGTAGCTCAAAATTACCTGATATTTGGCTATTGTCGGAGGCAGGAATAAATTCTGAGCCTACACCTCCCATAAGTAATAGGGAAGCTCCAAAGATAAGAATACTTGCAATTATGGTAAATGCTTTATGTCTAACAACCCAGCTTAGAGAATTGGAATAGAATATATCTAATTTGTCTAAGAATTTTCTAACAGGAGAGTAGAGCTTTTCAAATAGTTTGCTTTGCTTTCTTTCTTTTTTAAGCATTGTTGCACTTAGCATAGGGATAAGTGTGAGGGCACAAATAAGAGAAAGAGCCATAACAATACATACCATCCAGCCCAATTGTGAGAACATAATACCTGCCATTCCTCCCATCATTGTAAAAGGTAAGAATACAGCAAATATTGTTAGTGTTGAGGCAACAACAGCTACTGCTACCTCATTTGTTCCGTATATTGCAGCTTCACGAGGTCTTGCTCCTTTCTCAATATGTGTTGAAATATTTTCCAAAACAACTATGGCATCGTCCACAACCATACCAATAGCAATGGACAGGGCTGAAAGAGAGATAACATTGATAGTATTGCCCGTAAGGAGAAGATACATAAAGGAAGCAATAAGTGAGATAGGTATAGTTATCATAATGATTATTGTTGCTCTCCATTGTCCTAAGAAGAAAATTACCACAATGGCAACAAATAAGAACGCCAACAAAACGGTTTCAACCAATGAAGCAATGGAGTTTTCAATATTGTCAGTAGTATTCATTACCTCATAAATCTGAATGTCTTTTGGCAGGTTCTTAGTGATTTTAGGTAACTCTTTTTTAATTTTCTTTACTATATCAACAGAGTTTGCTCCTGTTTGTTTTTGGATAACAATGGTTGCTCCTTTGCCTCCATTGATATAACTTTCTTGTACTTTTTCCTGAACAGAGTCCCTGACAATAGCAACATCTCTTAAAAATACTGATTTCCCTCCAAAATTAGATACAACAACATTATTCAAAAGGTCGCTTTCCTTCATTTCACCTTCAATACGCAATGAATAGGTTTCGGAACCAATATCTATTGAACCACCAGGGGTATTGATATTCTCACGAGCTATTGCAGCACCAATCTGTTCTATGGTTAGGTTGTAAGCATCAAGCTTCTTTGGGTCAACATTAACACTTATCTCTCTTTGAGGAGCACCAGCAATAGAAACAGAACCAACTCCCTTAATACGATTAAGTGGGTTGGCAAGACCATCGTCCAATATCTTATAAAGAGCTTCAGAACTTTCATTAGCCGTAACGGAATATATAGCCACAGGCATCATATCCGTACTAATTTTTACAATCATTGGGTTGGAAGCTCCATCAGGGAGGAATTGCTTAACCATTTCAATCTTATCCCTCATATCATTCACAGCAGCATCTAAGTCTGTTCCCCAATTAAATTCAACACCGATTATTGCTGTGTTTTCTTTTGATGTAGAGGTTATCTTCTTTAAGTCGCTAACCGTACTTAAGACACTTTCCAATGTCTTACTTATGTTGTTTTCAACATCTTCAGCACTTGCACCAGGATATGTAACCAAAACAATAGCTTGATTCATCTCTATCTTTGGCAGCATATCTATGCTTAACCTGCTTAAAGAAAATAGTCCAAGCACAATCACTGCAACAAAAATAATTGCAGTTGTGATAGGTTTCTTTACGGATGATTCGTATATTTTCATATTCTATTTTTATTCTAAAACCAATTTATTTAACAACAACAACTTTCTTTCCGTCAATCAAACGAGTTTGACCAGTAATAACAACATTTTCTCCGTCTTCCACTCCACTCAATAGTTCATAATGACTTCCCAAACGTCTTCCAAGTTCCACTTGACGATATTCAACAACACCATCTTTTTCAATATATACGAACTTATTATTTGTTCCACTTTGTTTTATGATTGCAACGTCAGGGATAATAACTTTTTTAGCCCTACCAAGATTTAACTCAACCCTTCCAAACATTCCTGGACGAAGTCTTTGATTAGCATTTGTTATTTGAGCCTCCACCATAAAGGTACGAGTAAGAGGGTCAATGGTTGGTGCAATAAGGCTTATCTTTCCTGTAAATTCTTCTCCTTCAAAAACATCAACAGTAGTTTTAACAGTCATTCCAACCTTAACTTTGTTGTAGAAGCTTTCGTTAATGTTGAACTTAAGCTTTACTGGTGATATTTGCATAACTTGAAGTATTGGTTGTGAGGCAGCAAGGTCTCCATTATCAAAATTCCTCATTGTTACAATTCCTGAAATAGGAGAGGTGAGAACTATATTTTTTTCTAAGTTCTTAATGTTTTTTCTTGCAACTTCTTCTTGTGTTTTTATCTGGTCAAGCTGTTGCTTAGAGATACCACCACTTACATATAATGCTTCCATTCTTTTAACTTCGTTCTCTAAGTTGGCTAATTGGGTTTGAGAAGTGTAGAGGTTAGTATTTTCCATAGTAACAAGTTTTTGCCCCTTACTAACTTTTTGTCCTACCTCAACCCAAATCTTTTCTATTCTTGTACCTCCTGCAGAGGAGATAAAGTTTTTTACAGCAGCATCAACAGTTGATGTAAATTCATAAATCTGGTCTATCTCCTGCATCTTTGCAGTTTCAACCTTAACTTGTATTGCTTCATCTTTAACTTCTGCTTTCTTTTCTTCTTTTTTTGAACATGCAGTCATAACTAATGCAAATGCTAGTCCTAAGTAAAATATTCTTTTCATTATATTATTATGTGTTTGATTACTATTAATATTT
This sequence comes from uncultured Bacteroidaceae bacterium, assembly GCA_964346795.1. Taxonomy (GTDB): domain Bacteria; phylum Bacteroidota; class Bacteroidia; order Bacteroidales; family P3; genus UBA10566. The sequence goes on along the minus strand of CAYFWD010000052.1, from coordinate 5,831 downwards.
CTTTTTATTATTTTTCACTTCCCATTATCTTCTCAACATTTGCTTGTGCTGTAAGGAAATTATAGAGAGATTGTTGGTAGTTTAGACTTGATTGGGTCAGGGAAAGCTCGGAGTCATTAAGTTCTAATATTGTTCCAGAGCCAACACTATATCTTACTTTAGCAATTTCATAACCTCTTTCAGCTTGTTTAATGGCGTCTTTATTAACGTTGAGCTGTTCTTTAGCTGCCTTCATTTGATTGATTGCTGCTTGTATTTGAAGGTTTATTCCGTCCTTAGCATAATCTCTTTGAAGTTGTAAGCTTTTAATAGCCATCTTAACTTGATTAGCCTGATTGACTTTTTGCATTCCAGAGAATAAAGGAACTGTTAGCTGTAAGCCAATGGAGGCAGAACCAACCCAGTTGTAGTCTTTAAACTTAAAATCTTCCGCTTGTGTTTGGTACATATAGCTTCCAGAAACTGAAAGCATAGGAAGGTGTTGTGTGTTAATAAGCTTAAGTTGATTTTGTAATCCAATGATGTTATAGTCCAATATCTTTAAGTCAGAGTTTAGTGCTAAGGCGTTTTGCTTATCAATAGGAGAGAAAAGAGTTATGTTATCATTAAAGCTTTCTAAAGTTTCTTGAATTTCAATAACTTGTTCGGCAGGTAAGGAGAGTATCATCCTTAGCTGCATTATGGCAAGTTCAACACCATTCCTTGCATTAATCAAAACAGGGTTTAGGTTATTGACATTAACTTGTGCTCTAATGAAATCATATTCCGAAACAACTCCTTGTTTGTACGATGTTTCAATATTTTTCAATGTTTCCAAAGCATTCTTATGGCTTTTCTCCAAAACCTTCAAAGAACTCTTAGCGAGCAAAACTGCATAGTATGCGTCTTTTACCTGCTTAGTCATTTCAATCTTTGAGGCTCTTGATTTCTCAATGATAATATCAATATCATTTTGTTTGTTTTTGATATTTTGCCAAATGGTCAAATTGATAACAGGTAGCTGTGTGCTTACAACACCAGTATATGAGTTTTTGTAGCCTATCTCCATGTATTTCTGTCCTCCCATTAGGGCAGCAAAGCTTTCAGGCATAAACATAACCTGCTTCATAACGTTGTCGGTGTATTGTCCAACGGCATTCAAAGAAGGTAACAAAGCTCCAATAGCTTCTTTCTTTGCATAGTCCACCCTTTGTATTTCATATTCTGCAATTTTGATTGTAGGGTTGTGGTCATGTGCAATCTTGAGGGCTGTCTCCAAATCTAACCTAAGGACATTATCCTGTGCCATAAGGTTATTTCCTACAAAAGCAAGGCTTAAGCTTAGAATAGTTAATCTTAAAATTTTTCTTTTCATCTATTTATTATAAGTGTATGTTATTAAATAAAACTCTCTTCATATTTATCAATGATTTCAATCCCTTTTAATGTTGAGATACCTCTCATTGCAATAAAAAGGTGGATATTGAATATTTTTGAGGCATTATAGTTTTGATTAAGGGTAAGAAACTCGTGCTTAGAGCAGTAAAACAAAAAGACTTTTAGCATATTTTGAAGAAAATCAATATCAATCTTTTTAATTATTAAACCTTCCTCAATAGCTTTTTTAATTAGCTGATAGTTTTTCTCTTTGTGATAATCAATATGTTTTAGTATGGTATTATCATATATTTGAGGATAGTATTTTTTTATGTCACTAATGCTTTCATAACCAATCTTAGCTATTGATTCATTAGCCATCTGTGTCATTAGCATAAAGGAAATAAGACTATTCTCACTTTTCTCTACAATCTTTTCAGTCATTCTATTAGCCTCTTGAAGATTCTTATTCAAACATTCTTCAATAAGAGTGCTTTTGTCTTTGAAATTTTCGTATAAGGTTCTTTTGGAAATACCTAAGTTATTAGCAATCTCGTCCATTGTTATAAGCTTACAGCTTTTGGTCAAGATTAACCTATATGTTTCATCAAGTATTCTCTCTCTTAAATCCATTTTATATAAAAATAAGGCTGCAAAGGTATAAAAAACTTTTGAAACGCAAAAAGTTTTCGTGTTTCATTTTTATTAAAAATATGTAAATTATTTGTTAAGAGAGGCTTGATAAGCTTATTTTAATATGATAATGCTTATTGCCATTATTGCCATTCCCAGAATTAAGCCATAAATTGATATATGATGTTCTCCATATTGATGTGCTGCAGGCAAGAGTTCGTCAAGAGAAATATAAACCATAATACCAGCCACAACAGCAAAAACATAGGCAAGCAACACTGGAGTTATAAAAGGCATAAGAATTAAATAGGCTATTAATGCTCCAATAGGCTCTGCAAGTCCTGAAAGGAAGGATAGTCTAAAGGCTTTTGTCCTGCTTCCAGTTGCTTGATATATTGGTACAGACACAGCAATACCTTCTGGAATATTATGTATTGCAACAGCAATAGCAATAGCCACTCCCAAAGTGTGGTCTTCCATTGCAGCAACAAAGGTAGCTATACCTTCAGGAAAATTATGCACTCCTACTGCCAAAGCAGCCATAACACCAGTACGCATTAACTTAAAGTCTTTCTTAGGAGCTTTATGCATACTCTCCACAGGACGTATCTCGTGAGGGTTTTCTGATGAAGGAACAAGCTTGTCAATAATACCAATCAAAAGAATACCTACAAAAAAGAAAATAACATTATGTGTCATGCCAAGCTTTTCTCCATATTCGCCAATCAATATATCTTGTGATTTAGCAAAGAGTTCCACAAAGGAGATATAAATCATTACTCCTGCCGAAAAACCCAAGGAAAAGGAAAGGAATTTCTTATTTGTTTTGGTTGTAAGCAAGGCAATCAAACTTCCTATGCCGGTAGATAAGCCAGCAAAGAGAGTAAGAAGGAAAGGAACAAGAATATTTGAGTTCATAGTAGTAAGTATTAGAATCTTAGCCAATACTCATAATGATTAATATCTGTGCTGTCAAAACACGAAGGAACATAGTCAAAGGATAAACCGTAGCATAGGCAACAGAAGGGGAGTCGTTAGGAGAAATATTATTGGCAAAAGCAAGAGCAGGAGGGTCGGTCATAGAGCCAGAAAGAAGTCCTAAAAGAGTGTAGTAGTCCATTTTGAACTTTAGACGAGCAATCAAACCCACAATCAAAAGAGGTAAGATAGTAATGATTAAACCATAAACAACCCACATATAACCACCTTCCATAATAGTCTTTATAAAGTTTTCACCAGCACCCAAGCCCACAGCAGCCAAGAAAAGAGAAATACCAATCTCCCTAATCATCATATTGGCACTCGTTGTGGTAAAAGTTACCATTTTATAATAAGGTCCGTATCTACCCATCAATATAGCAATAATCAAAGGTCCACCAGCCAATCCCAATTTAACAGGTTGTGGTAAGCCAGGGAAAGCAAAAGGAATAGAGCCTACAATAATACCAAGGAAAACACCAAGGAATATAGGGAAGAGGTTAGGATGGTCAAGTCTTTGCATTGAGTTACCCAATAGGTCAGCAACTTTTGCAATAGCTTCTTCAGAACCTACAACAGTAACCCTATCACCCATTTGAAGCTTTAGGTCGTAGGTTGCAATAAGTTCAAACCCTGCACGATGTACTCTTGTAATATTCACACCATAAAGAGAACGTATCTTTAGGTTACCAATTTTTTCACCATTAAGGTTAGACTTAGTAACAACAATCCTTCTTGAAACTAAATTTTTCTTTTCTCCTTCCCAAACATATTCCTCAACATTGCAAACCTCTCCCAAAAACATCACAACAGCATCAACATTAGCCTCATCAGTAATAACCCTTAGAGTATCCCCAATGGAAATAATACTGCTATTGTTAGCAATCTCAACACCAGCATCCTTTTTCTTTATCCTTGAAATAATAACATTCTTTCCAATAAGCTTAACTATTTCCTCAACACTATGTCCGTCAACACCTTGATTTCTTACAATTATAGACAATCTTTTAGTTGAACTGACAATAGCCTGTTCCTGTTCCTTAAGAGCTTCCTTTTCAAGCTTTATCCTGCAAAAGAATTTAATAATCATTGGAGAGATAATAATACCAACAACCCCCAAAGGATAAGCAACAGCATAACCTGAAGCAATATTAGGGTTGTTATGACCAAATATATCATGAAAGGTTTGTTGAGCAGCACCTAAGCCAGGGGTATTGGTAACCGCTCCCGAAAGCACACCAACCATAGTAGCAAGGTCAGTACCGGTAACGATATGAATAATATAAGTTGTTATAACACCTAAGAGAACAACCATTGTGGCAAGCATATTGAGTCTTAAGCCTCCTTTCTTAAGAGAAGAAAAGAAACCAGGACCCACCTGAAGCCCTATTGAATAAACAAATAAAATAAGTCCGAACTCCTTAACAAAATGTAAAATCTTCCCATCAACCCTAAACCCAAAATGACTTAGAGCAATACCAACGAAAAGAATCCAAGCAATACCAAAAGAAATATTGGCAATCTTCAATTTACTTAATAAAATACCCAAAGCAATAGTTACTGCCAAAAGCAAAATAGAGTTAGCAACACTTGAAGATATGAATAAATCTATCAACCAATCCATAAAAATAAGTATTATATATAAATAATTTGCAAAGATAAGTCTTGTTTTGTTAAAAAAACGAGTTTCTTAAAGAATTAATTTTAGATTTACTTTCAAGTAGATAGTTTTTATTAATTTTGCAACTCAAAACATCAAATAAAAAATATAGATATGTCAATAGATTTTACAATAGATTTTGTTCAGATAATCACAGCTTTTATGGTGCTTTTTGCCATAATAGACATCACAGGAGCAGTGCCAATCATCATAGAACTTAACTCATCAGGAAAGAAAGTTCAAGCAGGTAAGGCAGCCATCTATTCATTTTTTCTTTTGGTATTGTTTTTGTTTTTGGGAGAAGGACTATTAAAACTCTTTGGAGTAGATATAGCTTCCTTTGCGATAGCAGGAGGTGTAATACTTATAGCCTTAGCCATAGAGATGACCTTTAATATAGAAATCTTTAAGAACGACGGACCAAGTGGCTACTCAACCATAGTACCAATGGTATTCCCACTAATAGCAGGAGCAGGCACACTAACAACAACCCTATCACTAAGAGCCGAGATAAGCATAGTAAACCTTATTATAGCCATAGCCCTTAATATGTTAGTAGTGTATTTTGTAATAAAGAAAGTACATTGGGTAGAACGTGTTTTGGGTAAAGCAGGTATATATGTGTTAAGAAAATTCTTTGGCGTAATACTTTTAGCTATGAGTGTAAAACTAATAGTAACCAACCTAACGGCACTATTACAATAATCCATTACAAACCCCACTTTCCTATCTCTTCGTTCTACAAAATTAGAATCAAATTCTATTTTTCTATCTCTTGATTCTATTTTCGTAGAATTTGATTCTAATTCTCTTTTTTATTAAAAATATTTAGGTATATTTGCGACATAATATTATGAATTAAAAATAAGAGAAATTATTATGAAAAAGACATTAGTTTTGTTAGCTTGTTTGATGAGTTTTAGTTTTTTAGGCTTTACTCAAAAGGTAGATATTAGTAAGGATAATAAGATTATGGTTGATAATACACCAATTGCTAATATAGAAAAAGATGGTTGTGGAAGCCAAACCTAAAGTTCTTTGTGGATAATAACGCTTTCCAACATTTTCAACAAGCCAATTCCGATTATGGTCATGAATTTGCAGAGCTTAAAACTTATTTGATTAGTAAGTTGCTTTGGAATATTGATGTTGATGCGGATTCTATTATTAATGAGTTCTTACAAGGATATTATGGAAAGGCATC
>CAYFWD010000051.1:0-14594 GCA_964346795.1 uncultured Bacteroidaceae bacterium | reverse complement strand
AAAAATAAAAAGTTTTTGAAAACAGAGTAACTTTAGTAACTTGAGTAACTATTTTCTGTTGTTTTTTATTCTATCTTATCATAATAAATAACATTCTTATTGCCTGTACCTCTTTTTATTGTAAAGCCCAATGCTCGCAGTCTGCCTGCAAAAGTCTTGCTGCTCATAATATGATAATTATTTACTTTTACAAAATCCTCAAATTCTCTGTAAACCAGTGATAATTCTTTTTTCATAGTATTAGATGGCATATAGAAATTTTCATCAATAAATATTTTTACAATATCGCTGTTATCTCTGAAGTGTTTATGCATGGAATCAATAACCTCGCTTTTAGTAAATTTTCCATTTTTCCTTAGTCTTACTATTCCCTCAATAAGCCAGTTACATATCCCTGATAGCTCTTGACATAGCTCGTTCTTTAAGTTGGGATTTATCCTTTCCTCAGGGATTATAATATTGAAGGGAATGGGACGTATCCTTGAGAAGAAGCCATGCGAAAAATCATCACTTATCGGCAAACTGTTAGCTGCCAGTATCGTTTGAGGATAATTCTTTGTTGAATACGTATTTTCATAGAGTCTTTTTATAGTAATATTTTCTTGTGATATGTAACTCTTCAGGATATCTGTGTTTTGCAAACGGAAAGCATTGTCATTGCTGATATTTATTAATTTCTCTTCCATTTGTCCAAAATCTGTATATGTATTCTTAGTGATAGAACTTAGTGATACAGAAGAAACATTTTCTTTTCCAATTACTTCTGCCAACACTTCCAAGCTAACAGATTTCCCATTTCTTCCGTCTCCAACCAGATATATTAGTTTTTCCAGATGCAGTCTGCTAAGGGGATATGCAAAGCCTTCCTGCAAAGCGACTTGAAGTTCCTTCTCTGGCAATACCTCATCTAAGAATTTCTGCCACTTCGGATACTCTGCTTTGGGATTGTACTCATAGGGCAGTATATATTGAAGATAGTCTTCTTTGCGATGTTCTCTAAAGAGCATTGTATCCAGTTCCAAAGTCCCATTTTGGAAATTCAAAAGATTTCTATTAGTTTCAAGTGGGACATATAAGTCTAATTTTGCCTGTGCGAGCAAGTCTTCTGCTTTCTTATAATATTTCCAGTGCTGTTCATTGTGTCCTTCGTCTTTAGCAAAGTCTTGAATTAGCTTAATAGCATTTATGTCTTCAATTTTTTTCCAGTATCCATTACTATAAACCATAAATCCATTAGAATAGATTATCTTGTCATTGCTTTTCTTCAAGCAATCTATAATATAAGTAGTAATTACTTTTCCCTCAGGGACAAATTGAACTCTTGTCTGTTCTGATAGTTTTAATGCTGATTCCATATTATATATTATTTATTTGTCTAAATTCATATTGCACATAAGGAGTATATTTGAAACCGTTTCGTATTGCTCTGCGAGCTTCCTTTTCAGTAAAGTCAACATCTCCCCATTTTTGCATAACAAAGTTCAATATTTCATCTTCATTAATATCATAATGTTTTGCCTGCATTGAGATATAAAATGTTGCAGTATTTCGTCCATTGCAGTTCTTAGTAAAATCTTTTAATATTGCTTCCAAGACAGCAGTTTTGGAGCTTTCTGTATTAGTTATATTAACTTTAGTTTCAGTATAATTGACTTGAGCCGCAGGGCAATAAGCCCAAATTACTTTGAAAAGAGAGCTGTTTTCGTTATGAACTATATCTTTGTCTGCACTCAAAAAGCAGGAACCAAGAATTGACTTTGCGTTGTTATCCAATACTATTTCATATTTCGTTTCATAATACTCTTTTATAGATTTATAGGCAGTTTGATGAAAGTCTTTCAATTCTTCAATTAGCATTTCTCTTTGCTCAAAACTTAAATCTTTATTTTTCAGTTCACTGTTAATTTTTTCTATTCTCTCATTCAAAAACACCCTCACAACAACCTTTAAGCCTAAGCCCTTACCACGAGGGGAATTAAAACATAAGAAAGTATAGAAATCTTGAGAGACTTCTCTTTTTAGAGCTTCAAATCTGCTTTTCAGCAAAGAATACTCTTTTATATCCAAGTCCAAAACAATTAGACCATTATAATGGATAATGTTCTCTGTTCTTCTTTTGTCTTTCATAGTAGCAGATACAGTAATAAGTGGAAGCTTATTTTTTGCTATATCATATTTTTGAGTTGCTTCCTTATTATTAGTATTGTATGCTCTATTAGCCCAAAGCCTTAGAGATAAGAATTCGGACAAGTAGTCGTTAGCTATTATCTCAGCAACTACACTATCAATGCTTTTCATTTTATAGTTCAAAACATCTGCTACATTGTTCCAAATTTGTAATTTTTCCATATTCTATTTGTTTTTATATTTTTGACGACGCAAAAGTAATAACAAATAGAATTGGAAATGAATAATATATAAGTAAAAAACCCAAGCTTATCAAGGTTGGGTCAAGGTTGGGTCAAGGTTGGATTTTCTCACAAAACCCTTTCTACATATAGAAAGTCTCTAAGGTTGGATTATTTTATAGATTTTATATGTTTTTATATCACAACTAATTTTAGTAGCAGGCTTTATTTCTTCATTATTTTTGTTAAGAAACCATTTATTTATCTTTTTCCTTGGCATATTATCATTATTATTTATAGGATTTTTCTCCTTTTTAATAATTTTAGATATAAATATTTCAAAATCTGTATTAGTTGATTTCCAAATAATAAACCCTTCTTTTTCTTCTCTAAATCCTAAGCAAGAAAGGAATAAGTCTAACTCACAAGAAATATAATTATTTTCAACTAATGTTTCAAAAATTGAAGTTAATCTTTCTTCATCAAATTTAGGCAACAAAGCATCTCTTTTATTCTTTTCTTTTTTGCTAACTACCTCTTTTGTTTCTACTTTAATACCTTCACTAATTATCTTCTCAAGATTAGCAGTATAGTTATTATATTTTCTAATAACATCAATCCTAATGTTAAGAAAAGCTGTGAAACCCTGCTCGTTTGCAGTAGTTTTATCAAAAGAACGATTATTATTGTCCGTATTGTCATCAAGTGTATTAAACATATTAGCTATATTATCCTCTATTTTATCTGTATCTTTAATATCTCCATTATATATATCACTAATTCTTTTATAAATAAAATTCGTCAGTATGATTCCATTAAAATAGTCTTCTTGTAAATTAAGATCATAATTACTTTTAAGATTTCCATATCTACAATAATAATGAATTTGATTTTTTATATATATGCTATAAAGAGCCATAATATAATCTATTTTTTCATCTTCACAATATCTTTTAATAGCGTTTACTATATAATAAAAATCTTCTCCTCCTATTATTGATGTTCTCCAAATATCAAAAATATCTGTTTGCTTTTGATTGGATAAAGGTATTCTTATGCCCTCTTCTATTTGTTTTTCCAATATGTCAGAAAATATATCCTTGGCAGAAAACTTATATTTCTTTCTCCTCTTTAAAATCATTTTCATTATTTCATCTAACGATTCTTCACTTTCCTTTTTTCTAATCTCTTCTTTAAGATTGTTTTCTTTATAATTAAAATTAGTATTATAATGCTCCTTTAGTTTTTCTGTTTTTAATATTATACACAAGTCATCAATCAACAAATTTAATGTCTCTATATCCGTAACCCTATTGCTGTTTTCAGATAATAGGATATAAGATAAAAGCCTTATGTAATTATTATCTTCTTTATACCAATAATCTATTACATCCTTTAATGTGTCTATACCTCTTTCAAGTTCATTATTAACAGAACGATTCAAATGTCCTATTCCATAATTTAATGACTCAACTTTTACTTTTAATAATTCATTTTCTGATATGTTTTTATTCATTTCAGCGTTTTCCATCCACAACATACACATTCTTCCATCAATCAATTCATCATAATGTAAAGTATAAAACTTCTCTTCAAAGTTATTCTTCTTAATAGTATTTGTTCCCATATACATTTCAGTGATGTAATTAACCTCCTCTTTTGTAAAAAACTTATACTCCATTATTAATTGTATTAAAAACTGTATTAAAAATTAATGAGCAAAGATAAATAAAAAAAGGCAGTCTGTTTGTAGACTGCCAATTTTTTTTTTTCAGAAAAACTAATTTTCCCGAACTTAGAGAGTTACGCTTAAGGCTGAACTACCTCGCCACCTGTGTTATCCTTTATTAAGCCCTTTGGAGCTGGATTGCGATATTCAAAGTAAGCACTCTTAAGCTTGTCTTTGAATCTTACGTTAGGACGGAAATTCACTCTTATTCCCTTAATGCTGGAAGCATCAACTTCTTCAGCACTCTCCATAGCCCTTGCTTTTAAGTAAGGAGTAAATGTACCTAATTGATTCAGCTTAACAGTGATACCGTTCATTGTCGCATCAGTAATCACAATTTGCAATGCTCTCAAAGCCGACAATACGTCGTTTTCTGCTAATGACGAAGCTCCTGCAATTCTTTGAATTAATTGCTCTTCAGACATTGAGCCATTACGAGAAATAACAGCTATGTGCTTAAGACCTGGATTACTACCTGTAGAGATTTTCTTCTTAATTCTAGTGTAATGAAACATAATAATCTGCAGTTAACCCTATATCTCTGCAAGGTTCTTAATAATTTATAAATAATTTGGTTTGTTTTTATGTATTTCTTTATAAGATTAATCATTAACAATTAATGATTAATAACTAATGAAATACACTGATACAAAGATACAAAAATTTATTAATATACAAGCATTTTATTCAAAATATTTATGCATTATTTTTCCTAATTAAAGTTAATTTATTTAGCCTTGTTTTCTAAGTTTTTCTCTCTTACTTCTCTCAATTGAGAAATCTTTTGTAATTTTACACACTTGTTTTTGATAAATATTATTCTTTATGGAACTTGATTTATATTTTAATCCTATTGATATTGACGAGATTGGCTTTAGAAGAGAGGAGTCGTCTGTTAGTTTGGGAAATGAGATTTTGGTTAATGTTGTGGATGGGATATTCCCTGCTGTTGAAGGTGCTGAGATAGCTATTATTGGTGTGGAAGAGGATAGGAATGCTTACAGGAATAATGGCTGTAAGCTTGCTCCCAATCAAGTAAGGAAGTATCTCTATAATCTTTCTGTATTGGAAAGGACTATCAGGATTGTGGATTTGGGCAATTTGAAGACAGGCTCTACTATTGAGGATACTTATACCATACTTGCAGATGTCTTGGCAGAGCTTTTTAAGAACAGGATTATTCCTGTAATCATAGGAGGCTCTCAAGATATTACTTTGGCTAATTACAGGGGATATGAAAATATTGGACAGATAATAAATGCTTTTGTTGTTGATAGCTCTATTGATATTGGTCTTGATGCTCATAAATTCAATTCCAAGTCTTATCTTACTGCTATCCTTTGTCGTGAGCCTAACTATCTTTTCAACTATACACAGGTTGCTTATCAGCAGTATTTTGTTGACAAAGACACTCTTTCTCTTATGAATAAGCTTTATTTTGAATGTCAGAGATTGGGAAAGATTCAGGAGAACTTGGATAATATTGAGCCTCTTGTTCGTAATGCTGATATGGTAAGTATTGATATTGGAGCTGTCAGACAGAGCGATGCTCCTGCTAATGGCAATCCTTCTCCTCACGGACTTTATGGAGAGCAGCTTTGCAAAATAGTGCGTTATGCTGGATTAAGTGATAAATGTACTTCTATTGGCTTCTATGAACTTAATCCTTTGTTTGATATTAATGGACAAACTTCTCATATGGTCGCTCATGCAATATGGTATTTCTTAGATGGATATATTTGGCGTAAGCACGACTATCCTTATAAGGAAAAGGAAAGCTATAAGAAGTTCTATGTCTCTATTCAAAACGATACTCATACTATTGTTTTCTATAAGAGTAAGAAAAGTGAGCGTTGGTGGATGGAAGTGCCTTGCTCTAAGGATAAGATGATAAAATATGAAAGGCATTATTTGATTCCTTGTTCTTATGAAGATTATCAAACTGCTTTGAATGACGAGTTGCCTGATAGATGGCTAATGGCATATAATAAATTGAATATATGAGTAAGATATTGATTATTGATGATGAAAAGGCTATACGCCAATCCCTAAAAGATATTATAGAATACGAAGGACATTCTGTTTTTGAGGCTGAAGATGGGGATGTTGGCTTGAAGATGATTTTGAGTGATGACTATGATTTGGTCTTTTGCGATATTAAGATGCCTAAGATGGACGGAATAGAAGTATTGGATAAGGCTCTTGAGAAGAAAGATGTTAAGTTCTGCATGATTTCGGGACATGGCACTATTGCTACTGCTGTGGAATGTTTGAAGAAGGGAGCTGTGGATTATATTGAGAAGCCTATTGAATTAAATAAATTGCTAAAAGTCTTAAGTGATAATCTTTCTCCAAAGCAAGAAAAGACTACTGCCTCTAAGCCTAAGTCTTCGCAAAAGAATGCAAGGGTTAATAATATGATAGGTGAAAGTCCTGTTATGAAAGAGATGTATTCTTTTATTGAGAAAGTTGGTACTACTGATGCAAGGATACTTATCACAGGGGCTAATGGAACGGGCAAAGAGCTTGTTGCAAGGGCATTACATAGCATAAGTCCACGAAAGGATAATAGTTTTGTTGAGGTTAATTGTGCTGCTATTCCTTCGGAGCTTATAGAGAGCGAGCTGTTTGGACATGAGAAAGGCTCTTTTACTTCTGCCATTAAGCAAAGAAAGGGAAATTTTGAAATAGCTGACAAGGGAACTTTATTTCTTGATGAGATTGGGGATATGAGTCTTTCGGCTCAGGCAAAGGTGCTTAGGGCATTGCAGGAAAACAAGATAACAAGAGTGGGAGGGGAAAAGGATATTATGATTGATGTTAGGGTTATTGCTGCAACAAATAAGAACCTTAAGGAAGAGATTGAAAAGGGAAATTTTAGGGAGGACTTATATCATCGCCTTTCTGTAATTGTTATAAAAGTGCCTGACTTAAACGAACGTTTGGACGATATTCCTTTGCTTGTGGATAGTTTTTTGGAAGATTATTCCCAGCAGATGAATACTCCTAAGCCAAAGATTTCTTCTAAGGCTATCAAGAAACTCCAACAAAGAACTTGGACTGGTAATGTGCGTGAGTTGAAAAATGTTACGGAAAGACTGGCTATACTTTGTGAGGGAGGAGAAATTACGGAGAAAGACATAGAGAAATACGTACAATAAAATAACTATTGCAGTGATAAGTTATAGCATACATACATTAAATAATGGCTTAAGAGTAATACTCCACAAGGATAACTCCACATCTTTGGTTTCTGTCAATATGCTTTATATGGTTGGGGCTAAGGACGAGAATCCCAATAAGACTGGATTTGCTCATTTGTTTGAGCATCTTATGTTTGGTGGTAGTAAGAACTATCCTGACTTTGATGCCATTGTTGAAGACAGTGCAGGGGAAAATAATGCTTTTACTACTAACGACTACACTAACTACTATATAACCCTGCCTTCTACTTTCTTACATACGGCTCTTATGCTTGAGAGCGACAGGATGAACAACTTAAATATCTCACAAAAAAGTCTTGACGTTCAAAAGAATGTAGTTATAGAAGAGTATAAGCAACGCTATCTTAATCAGCCCTATGGAGATGTTTGGATGTTGATAAGGGAGCTATCCTATAAGGAGCATCCCTATCGTTGGAGTACGATAGGAAAGGATATTTCGCATATTGCAGATGCTAACTTGGAGGATGTAAGGAGTTTTTACAATAAATACTATATCCCCAATAATGCTATCTTATGTATAGCAGGAAATATCAACATAAGCAATGCTTTAGAGCTTTGCAATAAGTGTTTTGGAGATATTGAAAGGGGGGAAGAGATTAAAAGAGAGAGATTTATAGAGCCTTTGCAGAGGGAGAAGAGAGAACTTAGAGTAAAAAGAAATGTTCCTCAATCGGCAATATATATTGCTTTTCCAATGGCTTCAAGGCTTGAGAAGGACTACTATGCTTTTGATTTGCTTTCCGATATTCTTTCCAATGGACGTTCCTCACGACTATATAACAGGTTGGTTAAGGATGAGAAACTTTTTACTGAAGTTAATGCTTTTATAACAGGAGATGTGGAGCAAGGGTTATTTATCCTTACTGGAAAATATAGAGATGGAGTTAGCTTTGAAGAGGGAAAGGAAGCATTACTTAGGGAGTTGCATAAAGTTAGCTATGAGGAGATAGACCAAAAGGAATTTGAGAAAGTTAAGAATAAGTTTGAGTCCACTATGTCTTTTTCACAAATAAAGAATATTGACAGAGCTATGAACTTATGCTATTTTGAATATTTAGGCAATATAGAACAAATAAATAACGAGGTTAATTCCTATCAGAGCTTGACAAGAGAATATGTTCAAGATGTTGCCAGAAAAACATTTGTTGAAGAAAAATCAAATATACTATACTATGAAGCAGAATAAGAGTCAATCAACCAATCTTATCCCTATGGTAGCTATTACCATACTTTTCTTTATGTGGGGATTTATAACTTCATTAAATGATATACTTATTCCATATTTTAAGGGAGTATATAGTCTGTCTCATTTTGAAGCCAATATAGTTCAGCTTGCATTCTTTATAGCCTATTTCTTTGGCTCTTTGGGAATGTTCCTTTTAGCAAAGAAAGGAAAAGACCCTATACATACTATGGGATATAAAAAAACATTGGAACTTGGATTATACGTTGCAGGAACTGCGTGCTTGATATTTTCTACTGCAGCAACTCTTAATTTAGGCTTTGGAGTATTCCTGATAGCTTTGTTTATGTTGGGGATAGGACTTACCTTTCTTCAAGTGGCAGCTAATCCTTTTGTGGCAATGCTTGGAGATAGGAAAACAGCTTCCAGCAGACTAAATTTGTCTCAAGCCTTCAACTCTCTCGGAACAACATTAGGACCTGCATTGGGAGGATATTTTATCTTTAAAGTGTTTTTAGAAAACTCTGTTGGTGCTGATGCAGTAAAGATACCTTATCTTATACTGGGATTATTACTTGGATGTATTGCTCTATTTCTCAGTAGGATAAAGATTGATGAGCCACAGGTAGAGAAGAAAGAAGAAGGAAAGAAGGAATCCATATTCAAATATACTTATGTTTGGCTTGGAGCAATAGGGATATTTTTCTATGTTGGAGCAGAGGTAGCAGTAGGAAGTAATTTGGTTGCCTATCTAACGTCAGTAAGCAATGGAGTAATAACAGAAAGTCTTGCCTCAAGTTATTTGTCTTACTATTGGGGAGGAGCAATGATAGGACGATTTTTGGGAGCAGTGTCGCTAAGCAATATAAAGCCTAAGCAAAAAGTATTATATATGATAATATTGGCCATTGCAAGCTTTACTTTGATTTATGTTATTAATTTCTATTTGCATAGCCTAAGCATAGAGTCAGTGTGGTATTTCCTTATATTTATGTTGCTTAACTTTATTTTCTTCTATTTGGGCAAGGGCAATCCAGCAAGACTCTTGGGAATATTTGCAATAGTAAATAGTGTGTTATTGATTATAGGAATGAATATCTTTAACTTTGATGGATTATGGTGGGTATGGGCTATGTTGGCAATAGGACTATTCAACTCTATAATGTGGTCAAATATCTTTACTTTGGCAATAGACAAGCTTGGCGATAAGACTTCTGAAGCCTCTTCAATACTTATAATGATGATTCTTGGAGGAGCAATACTCCCTCCACTTCAGGGCTTAATGGCTGACTTAAGCAATATAAGATATTCCTTTATTGTTCCTCTATTGGGATATATCTATCTGATATTCTATGGATTTAAGGGATATAAAATCAATAAAAATGACTAAGAGAAGGTAATACGGTAGCTTGTATTGGAAAAGAAGGACTATATCTTTTAGACTTTTAGGATAAAAAATAGTTACTCAAGTTACTAAAGTTACTCTGTTTTCAAAAACTTTTTATTTTTCTTTTTTGAAAAACTTTTCAAACTAGGGTAACTTTAGTAACTTTGGTAACTTTGCTTTTTTTGTTTCTCTCTGTTTTTCTCTGTTTTTCCTATAATAACCTTTGTTTACTTGAAAAAAGATTAAGTTTAGCTAAAGAAAAGCTTAGTTTACGCAAAGAAAGACTTAGTTTAATTTTGACTAAGTAGGGGTTTATTTTGAGTACTGTATATAATACTATATATAATAATGTATAGTACAGGGTAGTTAACATTGGCTTAACATAGAAGTAACATAATCTAAATATTGGTTTAACGCTCAATTAACATTGCGACTATACTTTTGCATTGTTAAATTAATTAGAACATTTATTAATGAAAAATAGTAAAATTAACATAAAAAAAACACAATTACTTTTATTAGCTGGTTTGTCATTGATGACATTAACAGCAAAGGCACAAATGGAAGAGCCGCAAAAGGACACCATCACTATCTTACAAGAGCAAATTGATGCTAACGCTGGTAAGATAAAGAAATTAGAAAAGCTAAAAGTTTCAGGATATATCCAAGGACAAGCTGAGTTTGCTCAACCTAAAATGGGTACTAAGACTGGAGCTAATGGTGGAAAGTACAATGCAGACATTGACGGTAAGGATGCTGATTGGTACACCCGTTATGGAGTAAGAAGAGGAAGAATTAAATTCCAATACTCTGAAAAACTTGCTAAGGGAGTTTTCCAATTGGATATTACTGACAAAGGATTAGGCTTTAAGGATGCTTATATGGAAATTAATGAGCCATTCTTAAAAGTATTCAAACTTAAAGCTGGTATCTTTGACCGTCCTTTTGGTGATGAAATTTCTTATTCTTCTTCAAAGAGAGAATCTCCTGAACGTTCTTTGATTTACCAAAAACTTTTCCCAGATGAAAGAGACTTGGGAGCTTCTTTAATTATTGCTGCTCCAAAAGGTTCTTCTCTTGAAGGATTAAAGTTTGAAGGAGGTTTATTCTCTGGTAATGGTATTAGAGTAGATGATAACTCAAAAACAGACTTTATTGGTCATTTGAAATATGAAAAGACTCTATCTAATATGTCTTTTGGTCTTGGTGCTTCAATGTATAGCGGAACAGTTAACAATGCTGATACTGTATTATATAGAATGAAAAGGTTGAAAAGAACAGCTTTAATACAAGACAATATTTTGGTATTGATGCTCAATTCTCTTTAGTTACTGTTATGGGTATTACTAATATTCGTGGAGAATACTTATTTGGTGAACAACCTTCTCAAAGTGGAGATTTTGGTTCTCCTAAGGCTAATACTTATGATATTGCTAAGCCATTTAACTATATGAGAAAATTCTCTGGTGGACACGTATACTTTATCCAAGATATTTACTCTACTCCACTTACTTTAGTTCTTAAATATTCTTTCCTTGATCCTAATACTGAAGTTGCTGGAGACGACGTAAAGAACAAAACAGATATTGCAATGAATACATTTGGATTTGGTGCTATCTGGAATATTAATCCTACTCTTAGACTTATGGCTTTCTATGAAATGACTTCTAATGAAAAGTCAGCTAAAATTACTGGATATAATGAAGACCTAAAGGATGATTTATTCACACTTAGATTACAATATAAATTCTAATAAAAATCAAATTAATAAATAAAACTTTAAACAAGAAAATAGAATGAAAAATTTAAGAAAAATAGCATTAGTACTTGCATTATCATTGGTTGTTACACCTATGTTGAATGCTCAGAAAGTTAAAGGCTCAGACTCTGTTTTGCCACTTTCTCAAAAGGAAGCTGAGGCTTATGCTAAAAAAGGAGGGAAAGTAACTGTAACGGGAGGAGGCTCTGGTGTAGGGATAGCAGCCTTAATAGATGGCTCAACCGACATTGCTCAGTCTTCAAGAAAGATAAAGTTTGGGGAAAAAGCAAGGCTTGTAGCTCGTAAGAAGGAAATAAAGGAAGTTGTTATAGCAATGGATGCCCTTGCTGTTATTGTACATCCTTCCAATAAGGTATCAAAGCTTACTCGCAAACAATTGGAAGACATCTTCACTGGAAAGATTACCAATTGGAAACAAGTTGGAGGGGAGAATAGAAAGATTGTTGTTTATTCTCGTGAGACTTCTTCTGGAACGTATGAGTTTTTTAAGGATATAGTTTTGAAGAAAAAGAACTATAAAGCTTCTGTTTTGTCAATGCCTGCAACGGGAGCCATCATTCAATCTATAAAACAAACCAAAGGTGCTATTGGATATGTAGGCTTAGCTTACCTGACTTCTGAAGTTAAAGCACTTAGTGTTAGTTTTGATGGAAAGAACTTTGTTGCACCAACATTTGAAAACTCTAAAAAAGGAACTTACCCAATACTTCGTCCTCTAATATATTATTATGATGTTAAAAAGACTAAGACTGTAAGTCCGTTTATTAATTTTGTTTTATCAAAAGAAGGACAGGAAATAGTAAGACAAGTAGGATACATTCCTGTTAGATAAGAATAGAAAAAAATATAAGACTATATGAAAAAGAAGATGTTTAGGGGAAAGAAGTATTTTATTGAAGCTTTATGGGAGGGACTATTGAAGATAAGTGGTAGTGTTACCAGTATTATTATTATCTTGATAGTTCTTTTCTTGTTTAGTGAAGGAATGGGACTTTTCCGCAATAATATTGTTGAACATGGATTTGTTTTGGCAGTGAATAAGGATAATCCTATTAAAGACCTTAGTCCAGAACAGATTAAAGATGTTTTTGATGTTAAGATTGAGTCTTGGAAAGAGTTAGGAGTTAATGTTAGTGTAGATGAAATAACTTTGCTACGATTGGATGATATTCCAAACTATGTCCCTGAAGAGGAAATAGCAGAAGATATGAGTAATTTACCACAAATCATTAGTAAAATTCTTAACGAGAACCCAGAAATGATTGCTTTTGTTCCAGAGGAGTTTGTTAAGGAAGGATTTACTGAAAAGATATTGGATTTAGGAAATATTACTTTAAAAGAGTTTTTTACAGGTAAGGAATGGTTTCCAACAGCACAGCCTGCACCACAATTTGGAGTATTGCCAATTATTTTAGGAACGCTATGGGTTAGTTTTGGGGCTATAATTATTGCTCTTCCTTTTGGATTGGCAGTGGCAATATATTCTGCTGAACTGGCAAATAAACGTATGAGACAGATAATTAAGCCAGTTATTGAACTCTTAGCAGGTATCCCTTCTGTTGTTTATGGATTCTTTGGATTAATTGTTATCGTTCCTCTAATACAGAAAACTTTTAATTTGGATGTTGGAGAAACAGGACTTGCAGGAAGTATTGTTTTGGCTATTATGGCTTTGCCAACTATTATCACAATTGCAGAAGATGCTCTTCGTTCTACTCCAAGAGCAATGAAAGAGGCTTCATTAGCATTGGGGGCAAACAAATGGCAAACTATTGTTAAGGTAATTATACCTTATTCTATTTCTGGTATAACAGCAGGAGTGGTATTGGGTATTGGTAGAGCAATTGGAGAAACTATGGCAGTATTGATGGTTACAGGAAATTCAGCAGTTATTCCTCATACATTGTTGGAACCAGTTAGAACAATTCCAGCAACTATTGCTGCCGAACTTGGAGAAGCACCAAAGGGAGGAGCACATTATGAGGCTCTGTTTCTTTTGGGATGTATACTATTTATAATAACTCTAATAATTAATCTTATTGTAGAGTATATCTCTTATAAAAATAAAAACAAAGTAGCTTAGTTATGGAATATAGGAAAAGAAAGAAAATAAATCAAAATTTATCCTTTTGGGTATTAAGGATAATGAGTATTATTGTAATTGCAATCTTGTTCTGGATATTGGGATTTATTATATATCATGGATTCGGCGTAATAAGTTGGGATTTTCTTACTACAATGCCAGAAGAAGGAATGACAAAAGGAGGAATTTATCCTGCAATCATTGGTACATTATGCCTAACAGCAGGCTCAATGATATTTGCTTTCCCTATTGGAGTGCTTTCAGGAATTTATCTTAATGAATATGCTGGCAAGGGCTGGTTAGTAAGGTTTATTAGAACAATGACTAATAATCTTGGCTCCATTCCTTCAATAGTATTTGGACTTTTCGGTATGAGTCTTTTTGTTAATACTCTTGAATTTGGAGATTCTATTCTTGCAGGCTCTCTAACCTTAGGACTTCTTGTTTTACCTGTAGTTATTAGAACAACAGAGGAAGCATTGAAGCAAATTGATGATAGTTATCGTACAGGTAGTTTGGCTCTTGGAGCAACAAAGCTACAAACCGTTGTTAAGGTTGTGTTGCCAATGGCTTTCCCTAACATAATAACAGGACTAATCCTTGCAATAGGCAGGGTTTCGGGAGAAACAGCTCCTATTATGTTTACTGCTGTTGCTTACTTCCTTCCAATGTTACCTACTTCCATTTTTGACCAAGTTATGGCATTGCCTTACCACCTATATGTTATTTCAACCTCAGGAACAGATATTGAAGCTTCAAGAGGGGTGGCTTATGGAACTGCCTTTGTGTTAATAGCCATAGTACTTATCCTTAATTTAAGTGCAAATGGACTAAGAAGATATTTTTCTAATAAAGTAAAA
>CAYFWD010000050.1:0-14913 GCA_964346795.1 uncultured Bacteroidaceae bacterium | reverse complement strand
CTGCTTGTAAGGCAGGTGCTCTGAACCAGCTGAGCTATGCTCCCTAATCAGTTTGAGGTTGCAAAAGTACGACCTTTTTTTATTCCAGCAAACTTTTACGCCTTTTTTTTGAATTTTTAGTAAAAATAAATTCTATAATAATTTTTATACTACTAATTACTAATATATTAACCTTGATTTCATTTTTGAGGAAATATTAAAAGATTAATGATAAAATCATGTTTTTGATTTTTCTAATTATATTTAGTATTTTTGCAAGTTAAATTTTATCATAAAAAATGCTGTATGGGAAAGAAATATCAAGAGTATAAACAACTTGATTTAACTGCAATTAATAAAGAAATATTTAATTATTGGGAAGAAAATAATACCTTTGAAAATAGTCTTAAACTTCGTGAAGGAAATGAGAATTTCATATTCTATGAAGGTCCTCCTTCTGCTAATGGTCAACCTGGTATTCATCACGTAATGGCTCGTGCTATAAAAGATATTTTCTGCCGCTACAAATCAATGAAGGGCTATTATGTTGCTCGTAAGGCTGGTTGGGATACTCACGGATTGCCTATTGAGTTGGGTGTTGAGAAGAGTTTGGGTATTACCAAAGAGGATATTGGGAAAAAGATTTCTGTTGATGCATATAACGAGGCTTGTAAGGCCGAAGTTATGAAATATAAGGATTTGTGGGATAAGCTTACAAAGGAAATGGGTTATTGGGTTGATTTGGATAATCCTTATATTACTTTTAAGAATGAATATATTGAAACGCTTTGGTATTTAATTGGGGAACTCTATAAGAAAGGGTTATTGTATAAGGGCTACACTATTCAGCCTTTTTCTCCTTCTGCAGGAACAGGGCTAAGCTCTCACGAACTAAATATGCCTGGTTGTTATCGTGATGTTAAAGATACGACTATGGTTGCTCAGTTTAAGATAAAAACTAATGAGTATCCTAATGCTTATTTCCTTGCTTGGACAACAACTCCTTGGACTCTTCCTTCCAATACTGCTTTGGCTGTAGGCAATAATATTGATTATGTTTGGGTAGATACCTTCAATCCTTACACTGCTGAAAGAATTCTTGTTGTGTTGGGTAAGCCTCTAATGGGTTCTTTCTTTACTGATGAGGCAAAGGATTTACCTATGGAATATGCTAATGGAGATAAGGTTCTTCCTTATAGGGTTATTAAAGAGTGTAAGGGTAAGGATTTGGTTGGAATGGAATATGAGCAATTGATAGATTGGGTAAAACCTAAGGAAGGTGCTTTTAGAGTTATTGCTGGAGATTTTGTAACAACTGATGATGGTACTGGTATAGTTCATATTGCTCCTACCTTTGGAGCTGATGACGATAGGGTGGCAAAGCAAAATGGTGTTCCTCCTTTGATTTTGATAGATAAGGAAGGCAAACGTCAGCCTATGGTTGATAGGACAGGTAAGTTTTATAGGATAGAGGACTTGGACGAAACCTTTGTAAAGGAAAGTGTGAATGTTGGGTCTTATTCTGCTTTTTCTGGAAAATATGTTAAGAATGCTTATGATGCAAATCTAACAGAAAAGGATATGAGCCTTGATGTTGAGATAGCATTATTTTTAAAGCAAGAAGGAAAAGCCTTTAAGATAGAGAAACACACTCACTCCTATCCTCATTGCTGGAGAACAGATAAGCCAATTCTATATTATCCTTTGGATAGCTGGTTTATACGTACAACAGCTCTTCAAGATAGAATGATTGAACTGAATAAGACTATCAATTGGAAGCCTGAATCAACAGGAACAGGACGTTTTGGAAACTGGTTAGAGAATTTGGTTGACTGGAACTTGTCTCGTTCACGCTATTGGGGTACTCCTCTTCCAATTTGGAGAACAGAAGATGGAAGTGAAGAAATTTGTATCTCATCGGTTGAAATGTTAAGAAAGGAGATAGATAAGAGTGTGGAAAAAGGATTTATGAAAGAGAATAAATACTCTTCCAATGATTATAATTCTTTTGACTTACACCGACCTTATATTGATGATGTTATTTTGGTTTCTCCAAAGGGAGAGAAAATGTATAGGGAAACAGACCTAATTGATGTTTGGTTTGACTCTGGAGCTATGCCTTTTGCTCAAATACATTATCCTTTTAGTGCCAACAAAGAAGAGTTGTACAAAAACTTCCCTGCTGACTTCATAGCAGAAGGTGTTGACCAAACTCGTGGCTGGTTCTTTACTTTACACGCTATTGCAACCTTAGTATTTGATTCAATTTCTTTTAAGAATGTTATTTCAAATGGTTTGGTTTTGGATAAGAACGGAAATAAGATGTCAAAGCGTTTGGGTAATGCAGTAGACCCTTTTGAAGTAATAGGTAAATATGGTGCTGATGCAACACGCTGGTATATGGTTTCCAACTCTCAACCTTGGGAGAATTTGAAATTTGACATTGAAGGAGTTGATGAGGTAAGACGAAAACTCTTCGGAACACTTTACAACACTTATAGTTTCTTTGCTCTTTATGCCAATATTGATTCTTTTGTTTTTAAGGAAGAAGAAGTTCCTTATAATGAAAGAGCCGAAATAGACCGCTGGATACTTTCAGAACTTAACTCCCTAATAAAAATGGTTGATGAGTCATATAATGATTATGAGCCAACACGAGCAGCAAGGGCAATTAGTAATTTTGTTGATGAGTATTTAAGTAATTGGTATGTTCGTTTATGCAGACGTCGTTTTTGGAAGGGAGAATATTCACAAGATAAGATTTCTGCATATCAAACCCTTTACACCTGCCTTGAAGTTCTTGCTCAGCTTATGGCTCCTATTGCTCCATTCTTTGCAGAAAGACTTTTCTTAGACCTTAATAATGTTTCTAATAAGAATAAAGATAGAGACCAAAAAGCAATTGCTTCTGTTCATTTCACTGACTTCCCTTCTGTAAATGAAAATTTGATAGATAAAGGTTTAGAAGAAAGAATGCAACTTGCTCAAAAGGTTTGCTCAATGGTTCTTTCTCTAAGGAAAAGAAATAATTTAAAGGTACGTCAACCTTTGCAAAAGATAATGATTCCTGCTCCAAGCCAAGAGTTTATCAATCAAATTGAAAAGGTAAAAGAGCTAATACTTTCAGAGGTTAATATAAAAGAAATAGAATACCTTTCTTTACAGAACAATGTATTGGTAAAGAAAGCAAAGGCAGACTTTAAGTCATTAGGACCTAAATTTGGTCCAAAGATGAAATCAATAGCTAATTCCATAAATTCTTTCTCACAAGAAGATATTGCAGAATTGGAAAGAGAAGGAAAAATAACTATTGATGTTAATGGCGAGAAGATTGAACTTATGCTTTCTGACATAGAAATTGTTACACAAGATATTCCAGGTTGGGTTGTTATGAATGAAGGAGCAATAACAGTTGCTTTAGATACCACAATAACCGACTCTTTAAGAAAAGAAGCAATTTCAAGAGAACTTGTAAACAGAATTCAAAATATTAGAAAAGAACAAAATTTTGAAGTAACCGACTACATAATAGTTGAAATAGAGTATAATAGTCTTTTAGAGGAAGCTGTTAATGAGTATGGAGAATATATAAAAGGCGAAACTCTTACTAAGGAATTATCATTAATTCGTCAAAATGATATTGAGGTATATATGGGTAAACATATTACAAAACCTATCTCAAAAATTGATGTTATTGAAGGTATTGAATTAGCAATAAATATTAGAAAAGCATAAAAACACACAAATTATGGCAAAAGAAAATCAAATGGATGCAGCAAAACTTGAAAAATTGAAAGTTCTGCAATCAACAATAGATAAGATAGAGAAGAATTATGGTAAGGGCTCCATTATGAAACTTGGAGACAAACCTTCTGTTGAGGTTAATGTTATTTCAACAGGCTCACTTGGATTAGATATTGCTCTTGGAGTAGGAGGCTTACCT
Organism: uncultured Bacteroidaceae bacterium; assembly: GCA_964346795.1. Classification (GTDB taxonomy): domain Bacteria; phylum Bacteroidota; class Bacteroidia; order Bacteroidales; family P3; genus UBA10566. The sequence continues at coordinate 10,991 of CAYFWD010000050.1, read as the reverse complement.
AAGGGAAGAGTTATTGAAATCTATGGACCAGAAAGCTCAGGAAAAACCACATTGGCAATTCATGCAATAGCAGAGGCTCAAAAAGCAGGAGGTGTAGCAGCTTTTATTGATGCTGAACATGCTTTTGATAGTACTTATGCTCAAAAATTGGGTGTTGATGTTGAAAATCTTTTTATCTCTCAACCTGATAATGGAGAGCAGGCTCTTGAAATAGCAGATAACTTAATACGTTCAGGAGCTATTGATATTATTGTTATTGACTCTGTTGCTGCCCTTACTCCAAAAGCGGAGATTGATGGAGAAATGGGAGATAGCAAAATGGGACTTCAAGCAAGACTAATGTCTCAAGCTCTAAGAAAGCTAACCTCAACAATAAGCAGAACAAATTGCTGTTGTATTTTTATCAATCAGTTAAGAGATAAAATTGGGGTAATGTTTGGCTCTCCAGAAACAACAACAGGAGGAAATGCTCTTAAATTCTACTCTTCTGTTCGTTTGGACATACGCCGTATTCAAGCTATTAAGGAAGGAGAGAATAATGTTGGAAATAGAGTTAGAGTAAAGGTTGTTAAGAATAAGCTAGCTCCACCTTTCCGTCAAGTTGAATTTGATTTGATGTTTGGTCAAGGAATATCAAAGGTTGGAGAAATCGTTGATATGGGAGTTGAAAAGAATATAATAAAGAAAAGTGGTTCTTGGTTTAGCTACGGAGAAACCAAACTTGGACAAGGACGTGAAGCAGTTAAACAACTTCTGTTAGATAATGAAGAACTAACAGCAGAGCTTGAAGAACAAATTCGTCAAGCATTAAAAGAATAAATGAAAATTCAAATAAACCAAATTAATCCTAAGACATTAGGCTTAGATTATAATAAAGATTTAATTACTGATTGTTTGAAAGGAGTAAATACAGATGTATTATCAATCTTTCCTGAACTTTCAGTAAGTGGAGGATTTTTGTTTAATTCTTCTTCCTATAATGATTTATTTTCTAAGTCTATAAAGATTTGTGAAAGCCTACTTAATGAAAAGAGAGATTTGATTTTTGGAACTCCTATTCATAGCAGTGAAGGCTCCTACAATGCTTTAGTTATGGTTCAAAATGGAGAAGTACTTGCTTTATCCACTAAGAAAAACCTTTCCCAGTTTGATATAGGTTTTAATCAAGGAGGAGGGATAGAGCTTGTAAAATACCAAAACCATACCTTAGCTTTTGGATTTTTGGAAGATTTAGAAGAGTTTTTACAAGAAAAAATACAAACAGATTTAATAGTTCTATGCTCTAATTATGTTTTTCATAACAATTCTCAAAAGGAATTATTAGATAAATTAGTTATTAAGGCAAGGGTGCTAAATGCTCCAATTGTATTTTGTAATCGTTTTGGAGCAGAAGGAGGATATATTTTTGGAGGAGGTAGCTTTATCTTAAACAGAAAAGGAGAGCTTTGTGGATTATTCTCAAACTTTAATCATGAAAGTAAGTCATTTGAAACCCTAACCCTTAAACCTATTGTCCAAAACCCAACCTCCAAACTTCAAACCCTTCACGATGCTCTGACTATTGCTATTAGAGATTATTTTAATAAAAATGGAATAAAGAAGGCTATAATAGGTCTTTCAGGAGGAATTGACTCTGCACTTGTTGTAGCACTTGCTGTTAGAGCCTTAGGAAAGGAAAATGTTATTGGAGTACTTATGCCTTCAGAATTTTCTTCTCAACATTCAATAGATGACGCATTATGTTCAGTGAATAATTTGGGAATAGAACATTATATTGTTCCTATAAAAGATTCTTATAATCAATGTAGCAAAACATATAATGAAGTTCTCCCAAATCAGCATTTTGATGTAGCAGAAGAAAACATACAAAGTCGTTTGAGAATGATAACCATTATGTGGTTTGCCAACAAATTTGAGGCAGGAGTACTAAATACAACAAATAAATCAGAAGCAGCCATTGGCTATGGTACAATTTACGGAGACACTGCAGGAGCTATATCAATTTTAGCAGATGTTTACAAAACAGAGGTATGGGAATTGTCAAAATATATTAATACTAAATTTTTGGAAGAAAACCCATCTTCAACCAACCTACCTATCCCAGAAAACTCCATAACAAAAGCTCCTTCTGCTGAATTGCGTCCAGGACAAAAGGATACAGACTCTTTGCCCGATTATCCTGTTTTAGATAGGATTCTTGAAGAACATTTGGAAAAGAATAAATCTCTTGAAGAAATTACAAGTGTTTTTGAACAAGAGTCTTTAGATATTGATAAAACTATAATAGAAAAAGTAATAAGATTAGTAAAAGTTAATGAATGGAAACGCCGTCAATGTCCAACACCAGTCAAGGTTACAAAATCTTGCTTTGGACTTGACAGGAAAATGCCAATATCCTAAATAATATGAGCGATAATATTAAACACGAATGTGGAATTGCAATGCTTCGTTTGTTGAAGCCATTGGATTATTATGAAAAAAAGTACGGAAATAAATTCTGGGGCTTAAACAAGATGTACCTTTTGATGGAGAAACAGCACAATAGAGGACAAGATGGTGCTGGCTTGGCTTCTGTAAGGTTTAACACGGAGCCAGGTGTTCCATATATAAATATTCAAAAAAGCAATAGCAATACACCAATTCAGGACGTTATTTCAAAAGCTTTTGCTGACGAGAGGTTTATCAGTGAACTTTATTTGGGACATCTTCGCTATGGGACATTTGGCAAGAATGAAATAGAGAATCTTCACCCTTTTCTTCGTGAGAGTAATTGGAAAACACGTTCTGTTATTTTGGCTGGGAACTTCAATTTTACTAATATTGATATGATGTTGGAAAAGCTTGTTGAGCTTGGACAACATCCTGTGAAGACAGCTGACACAGCAGTAATATTGGAAAAGGTTGGACATTTTGTGGATAAGGAGGTTGAAACACTATTCCGCAAATATAAAGACCAAGGAATGGATAATAAGTCAATCACTAATAAGATTGCAGAGGAGATTGATATTGCTAAAATTCTTCAACAATCCTCAAAAAGTTGGGACGGAGGATATATTATTGGAGGTATTTTAGGACATGGAGATGCTTTTGTTTTTAGAGACCCTAATGGAATAAGACCTTGTTTCTACTACTATAATGATGAATTTGTTGTTGCAGCATCAGAGCGTCCAACAATTCTCACTGCTCTAAATATGCAAAGAGATGATGTGAAAGAATTGGGTTGTGGAGAAGCATTAATTGTAAAAAGAGACGGAAGAGTTAGTGTAGAACAAATCATAGAGCCAGCTCCTAAGCCTGCAAAATGTTCTTTTGAAAGGATATACTTCTCTCGTGGAACAGACTCTTCAATATATGAAGAAAGGAAAAACTTAGGACGCAACCTAAGAGATTCCGTATTAAAAGCTATTAATTACGATTTGAATAATACAATAATCTCCTATATCCCAAATACTGCTTCCGTTGCTTTTCAAGGATTGGCTCAGTCTATGAACGAATACATTAACCAAATCAGGATAAATAAGATTATTGAAAAGCAAAAACAAGGAGTTTTAAGCAGGGAAGAATTAGAAGAAATCTTTTCTCAGGATAACCTAAGAAGAGAATATTTGGCTGTAAAGGACGTAAAGATGAGAACCTTCATTACTAACGATAACGATAGAGATGATATGGTGGCTCACGTTTACGATGTTACTTACGGACAAATTAGAGATTATATTGACAACCTTGTAGTTCTTGACGATAGCATTGTTAGAGGAACAACCCTTAAGCAAAGTATTTTGAGAATAATAGACAGGCTTAATCCTAAAAAAATAGTTGTGGCATCTTCTGCTCCTCAAATACGTTATCCCGATTGTTATGGAATAGATATGTCAAGGATGACGGAGTTTATTGCTTTCAATGCAACAATAGAACTTTTGAAAGAAAGAAACCTTACACATATTATTGATGAGGTTTACAAGAAATGCAAGTCTGAAATCCTTCTTCCAGATAATGAAATGGTAAATCACGTTAAGGAAATCTATAAATCTTTTTCTGCCGAAGAAATAACAGCAAAAATAACTAAACTACTAACCCCTAAAGATTGCAAGGCAGAAGTAGAAATAATATTCCAAACCATTGAAGGACTTCACGAGGCTTGTCCTAACCATACAGGAGATTGGTATTTTACAGGAAACTATCCAACACCAGGAGGAAACAGAGTAGTAAATCAAGCCTTTATTAACTACTACGAAGGCAGTTCAAAAAGAGCCTATTAGTATTTGATTTGACTCAAACCAAATAAAGCAAATGGATAAGAGTTTAGACTTGGCACTAAGCATACTTGACTTAGTGCAAGTCTGAACTTATAGTTCTTGATGCATGCATTCACTCTACTAAGAGGGGTGCAGACGTGCAGACTCGCACTTTATCAGTCTTTTACGCAAGGGTGCGTGCAGACTCACACATTATCAGCAAATTAAAAAAATAGATAATTGACTTAATAAATAAATTCTCCAAACTCTGACTTAATGGTAAGTTTTTTAGTAGGACTTGACTCTACTCTTCCTATGATTTGTGCTTCAACATTAAAACTCTTACTTATTGCGATAATGTCTTTTGCAGTAGCCTCATCGGTGTAAATCTCCATACGATGACCCATATTAAATACCTTGTACATCTCTTGCCAAGGGGTGTGTGATTCATTATGTATCATTTTGAAAAGAGGAGGGATAGGGAAGAGGTTATCCTTTATTATATGAACATTGTCCACAAAATGCAATACCTTGGTTTGTGCTCCTCCAGAACAATGTACCATACCATCTATCTTTGCTCTATGTGTCTCCAATACCTTCTTTATTACAGGTGCGTATGTTCTCGTTGGTGAAAGAACCATCTTGCCTGCATCCATTCCCTCAATCTCAGTTGGAGAGGTCAGTTGCTTAGAACCACAATACACTACCTCGTCGCTTAAAGAATTATCATAACTTTCAGGGTATTTTTTTGCCAATTCCTTAGAGAAAACATCATGACGTGCCGAAGTTAATCCATTTGACCCCATACCTGAATTATAAGAAGTCTCATAGGTAGCTTGACCAAAAGATGCTAAACCCACTATAACATTACCTGCCTTTATTCTATGATTTGAAATAATATCCTCTCTCTTGGCTCTTGCCACAACGGTACTATCAACAATTATAGTCCTTACAACATCTCCAACATCTGCAGTTTCTCCTCCTGTTGAATAAATGCCAATACCCAAACTTCGCATCTGTTCCAAAAACTCCTCTGTGCCATTAATTATAGCCGAAATAACTTCTCCAGAAACTAAATTCTTATTTCTTCCAATTGTGGAGGAAAGCAAAATATTATCAGTTATCCCAACGCATAACAAATCATCAAGGTTCATAACAATAGCATCAATAGCAATACCTTTCCAAACGCTCAAATCGCCTGTTTCTTTCCAATACATATATGCTAAAGACGACTTTGTCCCTGCTCCATCGGCGTGCATTACCAAACAATAATCTTCGTTTAATGTCATTTTATCTTCAATTACCTTGCAAAAAGCTTTAGGAAAAAGTCCTTTATCTATGTTTTTTATTGCGTTATGCACATCTTCCTTAGAAGCCGAAACCCCTCTTAAATTATATTTTTCTGTATTCATTTCTTATCCAATATTGTGTTCTTAGGTTGCAAATTTACATTATTTCTATAACTTATCATATATTTTGACATTTAGAGATTTGCCCAAAACATAGGGAAAGACTTACTCACGCATTCCGTATTGTCAATTTTTACTCTCTCATACTTCGTTTTAAGCACCCCAAAAGCCATAGCAATACGATGGTCGCTATATGTCTTAATATTTATCTCTTGTGTCTGGTTTTCCAAATAGGCTTTATCCTCCAATCCATACACTATAAACCTATTCTTATTATCCATTTGAGCCTTTCCACCAAGGGCATTAATTCCTTCCAAAACGGCTTGAGAACGATTACTTTCTTTGTGTTTTAGAGTTTCAATTCCCTCAAATATAATGGTTTTATTGGAAAACAACCCTGCAATAGCAAGAGAAGGAAAAATATCAGGGCAGTTTTTAATATCAAATTTTAGAGTTTGAAGTTCGGATACTGCCTTTGGATTATATGAAATCACAAGGTTATTATCCATAAACTGACTTTCTATTCCCAAAAGAGCGAAATAATCTTTTGCAATTCTGTCACCTTGAATGGAATTAGGGCTAAGATTTTTTATAATAATATTTTCTTGTTTTGTTATGCAAAGTTTCTCATAAGCAAAGCAAGCCGAAGACCAATCGCCCTCAACAAGAGTTTCCCTAAACCTATATCCTCCTTGCATTACTTTGATTTTCTCTTTGTTTTTCTCCACAATGGCACCATATTCTTTCATTAGGGATATAGTCATATTGATATAGGGCATAGATACAGGATTTTTAAGAGATATTTCTAATCCTCCATTAATGTATGGCGAAATCAAAAGCAAGGACGAGGCAAATTGACTGCTTAGCTTGGAGTCTATAATTATAGGGTTATTACTTAGTTTCTTTCCTTCAATGATTATTGGCAGGCTTTTTCTTTTTTCAATAAATCTAATTTCAGCACCCAAACTTTGCAAGGCAAGGATTAAAGGCTCTAAGGGTCTTTCTCTCATTCTTTCGCTCCCATCAATCTTCCACGAGCCTTCTGTTATGGAAAGCAAAGAGATAAGAAAACGAATAACCGTTCCAGCGTTATTGCAATAAAGAGTTTCTTTGGATTTATTCTCAATTTGAGAAATAAGGTTTTGCATTAAAAGAGTATCTTCTGCTGAAGAAAGATTATTAATCTTAGCATTAGACTTAGAAAGATGTTTAATAATTAGAAGCCTATTGCTAATACTTTTGGAAGAAGGGATAAGAAATTCTTGCATCTTTTTGTGAGTAGATTATAGATTAATCTCAAACTCATTAATCTTCCTGTAAAGAGTCCTTTCCGATATACCAAGCTCTTTAGCAGCAGTTGAACGCTTACCATTTGCCCTTTCAAGAGCAGCAATTATCATTTTTTTCTCCATTTCTTCAAGAGTCATTGGAGTTTCATCAACTTCCGAATACTCGTCATTATCAATAATCTCTTCCACTTCCTCCTTTTGTTTCCCTTCTTGAAGGTTAGGAGAATACAGAATATTAGGCTCAGAGGCTTGCTTTGGAATTAATATAGGTTCTGCATGTTCGCCAATAAGTTGTTTAATAAATTCTTTTATCTCTTCAACCTCTTTTTTCAATAACTCAATTTGTTGTTTGTTGGTAAGAAGTGAAAGGAGTATATCCTTTTGAGAACAAAAAGGCTCTTCATTGGAGCAAGCATCAACAACCATAGGAAGAGTAGAAACAGGTGGTATATATTTTTTAAGAATATCAAGAGTTATCAATCTTTCTTTTTCAATAATAGAAATCTGTTCCGTAACATTCTTCAGCTGTCTTATATTGCCTTTCCAGCGATAGTTAAGGAGATAGTTTCTTGCTTCGTTAGTAAGGGTAATTACAGGCATCTTATATTTTTCTGCTTGGTCAACAGCAAATCGGCGAAAGAGCAAATAAATATCATCTTTTCTTTTCCTAAGAGGAGGAACAAAAATTGAAACCTGGCTCAAACGATAGTATAAATCCTCACGGAAACGTCCTTTATTGATAGCCTCTAAGAGATTAACATTTGTTGCAGCAACAATTCTTACGTCCACTCTTTGCAATTTGCTTGAGCCAACAGGCAAAAACTCTCCTGTCTCCAAAACTCTTAGAAGCTTTGCCTGCATAGATAGTGGCAGCTCTCCTACCTCATCTAAGAATATTGTTCCCTTATCGGCTTCCGAAAAATAACCTTTTCTATCTCTGTCAGCACTTGTAAAAGCTCCTTTAACATGACCAAAAAGCTCACTCTCAATAGTCCCTTCAGGGATAGCACCGCAGTTTACGGCAATATATTTATTATGTTTTCTTAAACCATTCTGATGAATTATCTTTGAAAAAACCTCTTTACCAACACCACTTTCTCCAGTAACCAATACACTCATATCGGTAATAGAAACTTGAAGAGCAATTTCCAAAGCCCTATTGAGTTGTGGGTTATTTCCTAAGATTCCGTATCTTGTTTTAATTGCTTGAATATCCATCTTTATCTATATCTTGGATTGCAAAGATACAAAAGAATTGACAAAATGTCAGTCAAAAAAAGAATATTATCTATTACATTAAATATCTAAAAGGTACAAGTAACCATCCAAAGAATTTATCAACGCCCGAACGATTCTTCCAATTTTCATAGTCAAAAGCTATTGTGTATTTTAATGAGTCTTCAAAATGTTCTTTCAATTGCTCAACAACCGACTCCTCTTCTCCAATAAGAGCTAATTCGTATTGATACCAAAAACTCCTATAATCAAAATTTGATGAACTTATTGAAAAAATTCTATTATCAACCATAAAACCTTTTGAGTGAAGATTTCCTGCCCTATACAGCCTTATATCAACTCCTCCCTCATAAAGCTCGCCCAAATATCTTCTGCTAACAATATCTACCACACGAACATCAGAATGGAAAGGCATAATAACAGTTACCTTAACACCTCTTTGAACAGCCTCACAAAGTTTCTTTCTAAGCCTATGACCAGGGAGGAAATAAGGACTTTCTATTATTACTTCTTCACTTGCTTGGTCAATAAGTTTTTGATAATATTTTTTTATTGCCTGATGATAAGGGTTAGGAACATCTTGAACCAAAACCCATGAATTATAATACTGATTTCTCTTATAACCCCTACTAGATAGCTTGTATTTATTGTAGGTGCGGAAACTCTCATTAAAGGAATTTCTAAACAACTTTGTCAAATCCTCATCATCAATTCTTAAATTTAACTCTCTCCAACTTAGAGAATATGCAGTGATATTTGAAGAACCAATATAAGTTATCTTATTGTCTATGATAAGGATTTTTCTATGGTTGCGACAATGATTTTTAATAAAATATGTTCTTGCAAGCTTAATCTTCTTGTATATCCTAACCTCAACACCATATTTAATCAAAGGCTCATAAAAAGAAATATCTGAATTGCTTCCCCAACCATCAACCAACAACTTAACCTTTACACCTTGGTGAGCCTTTTCAATAAGAGCCAAACGAAATTTTTCTCCAATAGAACCTGTTCCAAAACGAAAAGTCTCCAAAGAAACGCATTTCTCTGCCTGCTCAATATCCTTAAGCATATCGTTGTATAAAACAAGGTTATCGCTATAAATCTTGTATTGATTATCCATAAGCCTAATTTTATATAAAAATCTTTCTATAAATACGATGTTAGAACAATCTTTGTTTCATAAAAACCCAATATGTTATTAATAGTACATAGCAACTTTATTAATAATTATGCTTTTAGTTTATTCCATAAAAAAGCAGTTTTTAGCTCTTGGAAATAAGAATAGTGAAGGATAATATACTTTGTTCAAAGGAAAATGTTTTATCTTTGCCAAAGATTTATGTTTGGGTATTAATGTAATTTAGTATTTAATTGTAGAGAAACAGTACGATGAATAAGCTATATAAAAAGATGCTTTCGTTGATTAATAGATTGATGAAAGACAGGTATCTTCCTTCTTGGGTTATTATATTAATTGATTTTTGCATCTGTGTTTTTGCTGCCTTTGTTTCTGGTTTTATACTTGGAGGTAAGGAAAAATATTTCAATTTCCCTTTGGATAGTTATTCAATAAGGTTTCTTCTTCTTTCTATCGTGCTTACTACAAGTTTCTTGATTCTTTTCAAGGTTGCAAAGGGTGTTATCCGCTATTCTACTTTTAGCGATGCTATGAGGATATTCTTCGCTGTGGTTTTCTCTTGTGCTTTGATGCTTTTGATAAATCTTCTCTACAAATATCATATTGACCCTCTTGGAAAGGATTATATCCCAAAACAACTTATTCTTATTTATTTCTTTGTTTGCTATATTGGGCTTTTCCTTTTCCGTATGTTCGTCCGCTGGCTGTTTGAAAAAGCTTATAAGTCAGGAATACATATAAGCATGACAACGTCCATAATTATCTTTGGAGCAGGAAGGACAGGAACGGCAACTGCCAACACTATGATGAGTGCTTCAAGAAAATACTACATTAAAGGATTTTTTGACGATGAGGAATCTCTTTCTGGAAAGTCTATTATGGGTTTTAGGATATGGGGCAAGAAGGATTACGACAGGATTTTAAACTATAAGGATATTGATGAGCTGGTTATAGCAACCAATAGGATTAGCACAAAAAGAAAGAATGAGATTTTTGACCTCTGCTATAAGAATAAGGTTAAGGTATTGACTGTTCCGCATATCAAAACTTGGACAGATGGAGAATTGAAGGTGGAGCAGATTAAGGAAATCCAGATAGAGCAGCTTCTAAACCGTGAAGAGATTAAGCTAAATGTAGAAATTATAAGCAGGGAGATTGCCGACAAAACCATTATGGTTACTGGTGCTGCTGGCTCCATTGGTAGCGAGATTATTCGTCAGCTTACTCGTTTCAACCCTAAGCTTATATGTGTGTTAGACCAAGCCGAAACATCTCTTTATAATATTGAAAACGAACTAAACGATAAGTATCCTAACTCCAATTACAAAACAATAATATGTTCCGTTCAAGACAGGGAAAGGCTTGAAGATGTGTTTGAGCAAATACGTCCAGATATTGTTTTTCATGCTGCTGCCTACAAACATGTTCCTATGATGGAGGCTCATCCTTATGAGGCTGTAAGGGTAAATGTGTTTGGGACAAAGAATGTTGCTGACTTTTCTTCAAAGTATGGAGTAAAGAAATTTGTGATGATTTCAACCGATAAGGCCGTTAATCCAACCAATGTTATGGGAGCAACCAAACGATTTGCCGAAATATACATACAATCCTTAGATAAGACTTCCCAAACACAATTCATAACAACACGTTTTGGCAATGTTCTTGGCTCCAACGGCTCCGTTAT
>CAYFWD010000049.1:0-14929 GCA_964346795.1 uncultured Bacteroidaceae bacterium | reverse complement strand
AAGTCAAGTTTATTTTCAAAAAGACTTAGTTTATTTTGAAATAAGTTAAGGTTAAGTTTATGCAGTCAAATTACAGAAAATTAGAATTAAGAGGGAAAAATTTAGATTAATAATATTAAATAGATAAAAAGAAAAAGGACAACCCGAAAGTCATCCTTTTCTCAACAATTATAATTAACCTTTTGTTGCGGAGGTAGGACTCGAACCTACGACCTTCGGGTTATGAGCCCGACGAGCTACCACTGCTCCACTCCGCGTCTTATTATTTCAGTTTGCAAAAGTAGTACTTATTTTTGGAAAAACCAAATAATGATTTCTTGAAAAGATAAATATGAGTATCTTTTACCTTTATGTCAGAGGGTTAAATAAAAAATTTATTTTTTATAAAAGACAACAAAAACAAGCTTTTCTTGTTTTTTTAATCCTTAAAAGATTCAATATCTCTACGTTCTTTTTTGGTTGGTCGTCCTGTGCCTCTATCTCTTTTTTCAAAAGCAAACTTCCGTGCCATCTCTATCCTTTCATACTCTTCCTTAGGGGTAAGGTCTATCATATAGTTTTCAACCATTTTAGCAGGTATTCTATTGTTTAAGAGTTCCTTTACTTCTATCTCCTTACGTAGCTGATTTATATTAATCTCAAACTTATCTCCTACCTTAACCTCTTTTGAAGCCTTTACGGCAACTCCATTTTGAGTAATCTTACCCAATCGGCAAGCATCTGTTGCTAAGGCTCGTGTTTTGTAGAGCCTAACTGCCCAAAGCCATTTATCTAATCGTACAGACATATTCCTTTGTTGGTATTATTTTTCTCTAAAATAAAGGGTGATAGGCACTCCATTGAAATCATAAATCTCCCTCATACGATTTTCAACATAGCGTCTGTATGGTTCACGAATGTATTGAGGAAGGTTGCAATAGAAAACAAATTGAGGATATGCTGTTTTGAGTTGCATAATATATTTTATCTTTATATGCTTTCCTTTGTATGATGGTGGTGGGTTTTCTTCCTTAACTATTGGAAGTATGTCTTCATTGAGCTTGGAGGTGGATATTTTTTGGGTTCGTGCTTCAAAAACCTTTTTTGCTGTTTCAAGAACTTTGAATATCCTTTGCTTGTTGATAACTGATGTAAATATTATTGGAACATCTTCAAATGGAGAAATCTTTTCTCTAATCCTTCTTTCAAACTCCTTGGAGGTATTGGTTTCCTTTTCAATCAAATCCCACTTATTTACCACCACCACAACTCCTTTGTTATTTCTTTGAATAAGGCTAAAGAGGTTTAGGTCTTGCGACTCCAAGCCTTGAGAAGCATCAAGCATCAAAATACAAACATCACTGCTTTCAATGGAGCGGATAGAACGCATAACAGAATAGAACTCCACATCTTCTGAAACCTTTCCTTTCTTCCTTACTCCTGCTGTATCTACTATTATAAAGTCAAATCCAAAAAGATTATATCGCGTATGAAGAGAATCTCTTGTTGTTCCAGAAATATTTGTAACTATGTTTCTGTCCTGCCCTATTAAAGCATTTATCATTGAGCTCTTACCTACATTGGGTCTTCCTACAACAGCTATTTTTGGTAAATCGCTTTCCAAGTCTTCTTCATCTTCTTCTATTTCAAAATCTCTTACCAATTCATCAAGCAAATCCCCTGTTCCAGAGCCATTAATTGCTGAAATGCTATAAATCTCTCCCAGTCCTAAAGAATAAAACTCTGCATAGTCGTTTGCTCTTTGAGTATTATCAACCTTGTTGGCAACCAAAATAACTTTCTTTGAGGTCTTTCTTAGTAGGTTTGCAACGTCTTCGTCCATTGGTGTCAAGCCTTCTTTAACGTCCACCAAAAACAAAATAGCATCTGCTTCCTCAATAGCCAAAACAACCTGCTTTCTTATCTCCTGCTCAAACTCATCATCACTACCTATTATATATCCTCCTGTGTCTATAACCGAAAACTCCTTACCATTCCAATGGCTTTTCCCATAATGGCGGTCTCTTGTTACTCCTGCCATTTCGTGAATTATAGCATCTCTTGACTCCGTTAGTCTATTAAAAAGAGTTGATTTTCCTACGTTTGGTCTTCCTACAATTGCTACTATCTTACCCATATATTTTTATTTATTTTGTTTGCTAATTAGTTTAATAATCTTTCTTCCCCTCTTGCTTAACAATACTTTAACCCTGCTTATTATTCTTTCCCATCTCCTATAAACTGATTTATTTCCTGCAGAACGACTTAGGGTCATCTTATCTTCTTGGTTTGATGCTTCTTTCTCTTGGACTGCATGGGCTATACTTGCATTAAGTTCAAAGCCAATTATCAGAACATAGGAAATCAAATAGAACCACAAAAGAAATATAATCAAAGCCCCTATAGAGCCATAGAGAGCATTATAGCGAGAAAAATTCGTTATATAGAAATTAAATCCTGATACGGAAAGGATAAAAAGAATAGTTGCTAAGGTTGCACCTGCTGAAAAAAACTTAAAATTGAACTTGTCAGCAGGTGTATAATAGTAAATCATAACGAACATTATATACACTAAGCTAATCAGAAGTATCCATTTTGCAGAGCGTAAGAGAAAAAGAATAAAGCCCTTTTCTATTATGGAGTGATTCAAAAGAAAGTTGAAAAATGCTGTTGAGCCAATGATTAAGACAAAAGATAAAATAACTACCAAACCAATAGCAAAAACTAAACCAATACTTATAAGCCTTCTCTTTATCCAACTTCTTTTCTTGGTGCTATACTTTGAATTATTAAAAGATACCATCATTGCATTTACACCACTTGAAGCAACATAAATGGAACTTATAAACCCTATTGACATCAGCCCTTGGTGCTTTTTAAGGAATATCTCATTAATCACCGAAAGTACTTCGGAGGAGATTGATTCTGGCAATATAGATTCAATAAACTCAATAATTTGAAGGTATAAAGACTCTATTGGGACGTATGGCAAAAGAGTAAAGAAAAAAAGAAGCATGGGAAACGTTGCCAAAACAAAGTGATAGGCCAATGCTGCCGCTCTTTGATTTATAAAACCCTTTGCCAAACCCTGAAAAAAGAAAACCAAAACATCAAATAAAGGTACTCCTTGGAAACCTGGTAAAACTACAAGTCTCGAAACATGCAAAGCATTCCTCACAGGTCGCCAGTAAAGAAAACGTCTTATATATTTGTTATGCTTCTTAGACATAAAAATTTCTTAATCCCTATTTTATTTATCCGCCACCAAACTCAAATCCAAAGACCTTATCTGATGCGTTAAAGCTCCAACAGAAATAAAATCAACACCAGTCTTAGCAAAATCAAGTATGGTATCTTTGTTTATCCCTCCCGAACTCTCAGTTTCATAACGTCCTCCTATCATTTCAACAGCCTTAGACAAAAGAGAAGGAGTAAAATTATCCAACATTATCCTGTCAACTCCCCCCACTTGCAACACCTGCTCCAATTCCTCAATAGAACGAACTTCTATTTCTATCCTCAAATCCTTTTTCTTCTCCTTCAAATAATTCCTTGTTTTAACAATAGCTTTCTCAATACCACCAGCAAAATCTACATGATTATCCTTAAGCATTATCATATCATAAAGCCCAATCCTGTGATTGAAACCTCCCCCAACACTCACAGCATACTTCTCAAACAAACGCATAGAAGGAGTTGTTTTGCGAGTGTCAAGAAGCTTAGCACCTGTACCCTTAATAAGTTCAACATAAATATTCGTTGAGGTAGCAATCCCAGAAAGACGTTGCATATAATTTAGAGCAGTCCTTTCAGAAGTCAAAATACCGATAGCAGACCCCTCAACCCTAAAAACCACATCACCTTTCCTAATCCTATCCCCATCCTTCATCAAAGCTGTAAATCTAATACCACTATCCACCTTAGCATAAACCTCCCTTGCAATATCAATTCCACAAATAATCCCCTCCTGCTTGGCAACAAGCTTAGCCCTATTGGTCGTTTCCTTCTCAATACAAGCCAAAGAAGAATGGTCGCCATCGCCAATATCTTCATTCAAAGCAAGTTCAATATGTCTAACAAGATATTCCTTAGGAATAAAATCGTATATATTCATAACAAAAAATTAAATTATAATTAACTCAAATTCTGCACAAAGATACAATATTTCATTAAACTGCTTTCCTAAATACATTTTTTCTTGCCTAACTTTCACAAAACATTAAAAATATAAAATAAGCCTAAAACAAAGAAACAAATCATTAATTTTGCACCATTGATTTCCCTAAAACAACTAATAAATATGGATATTGAAATAATAAATATTGGCGATGAACTATTAATAGGGCAGGTTGTTAATACCAACGCCTCCTTTATGTCAGAACAATTAAACAAGGTTGGACTAAACGTAAATAGAATAACAGTAATTTCAGATGACGAGAAAGAAATAGAATTATCCGTTCTTAATGCCTTGGAACACTCCGATTGCATACTTATAACTGGCGGTTTGGGACCAACAAAAGACGATATAACTAAATACACCTTAGCTAAGATATTCAATTCTCCAATGATAGAAAATAAAGAGGTTTTGGCAAATGTCAAACGAATCTTTGATTTAAGAGGCTACGAGCTTACTCCAACAAATCGTCTTCAAGCCTTAGTGCCTGAAAAATGCAAGGTTATAGAGAACTTAGTGGGTACAGCAGCAGGTATGTGCTTTGAAAAAGATGGTAAATTGATTGTATCTATGCCGGGTGTTCCCTTTGAAATGAAAGAAATGATGCAAAAGCATGTTATCCCTCTTCTTCTTTCACACTACAAACCTTCAGCCATATTTCACAAAACCATATTAACACAGGGAATAGGTGAAAGTTTTCTATCCGATATACTTGAAGACTTTGAGCTATCATTGCCAAAACATATTAAGTTAGCCTACCTGCCACAAGCCAATCTTCTGCGTTTGCGACTTTCAGCAAGAGGAGAGGACTATGATAAAATAAAAGAAGAGTTGGACTATCAGGTCAATAAAATTTTGCCATTAGTCAAGCCATATCTTATAGGATTTGATGAAAACGATTTAAGCATTGTGCTTTCCAAGCTTTTGATGTCAAAAGGCAAGACTCTTTCAACAGTTGAGAGCTGTACAGGAGGCAATATTTCGCATTGCATAACCCTTAATGCTGGTTCATCACAATACTTCAAAGGCACAATAGTTGCCTATTCCAATCAAGTAAAGACAGATGTTTTGGGCGTAAGCGAAGAAGCTATCAATACCAAAGGAGCAGTAAGCAAGGAAGTAGCGGAGCAAATGGCATTGCAAGGCGTAAAGAAACTAAACACGGATTACTGCATATCAACAACAGGAATAGCAGGACCAAGTGGAGGAAGTGAAGAAAAACCTGTAGGAACAGTGTGGATAGCTGTTGCTAATTCAAAAGGAGAAACTTATTCAAAGCAATATAATTTCTTTTCAAGTAGGGAGAACTTTATCAATCGTACGACCAATCAAGCTTTTGCAATGCTTATCGGTTGGATAAAAAAAGGAAATTAAAAGAAAAGAAAACTAAGATTAAGCTGTGGTATTTGAAGCTTTTTTTAGAGTAAAGCCGAAGACTGTACCCTCCCCTATCTGACTTCTTATGTTGATGGTTTGGTTATGTGATTCTATAATATGCTTAACTATTGCCAAGCCCAACCCCGTTCCTCCGTATTCTCTTGAGCGTGCTTTATCTGTTCTATAAAACCTTTCAAACACTCTTTGCACATCTTTCTCTTCAATACCTATACCCTTATCAGACACCTCAATAAGATACTGGTCTTCCATATCAAAAATCTTTATCCTCACTTCGCCTGATTCCTTATTATACTTAATAGCATTCTCTATAAGATTAACCATAACCTGCCTTATCCTGCCTCTATCTGCCTCTACAATCTTTGGCTCTATTTCTTGAAATACTAAAGCTATCTTTCTATCATAAGCTTTAAGTTCAAAACTCTCTAATATCTCCTCTATTAATTGAACAATATTAAAATTAGTTATTTGAAGTGGAACTTCGTTGAGTTCTAACTGAGTTATTGTATCTAAGTCTTGTACTATAGCAATCAGTCTTTCTATACCAACCTCCGCTCTTGAAAGATATTTTTTTGACAAATGAGGGTCTTCCATTGCTCCATCCAAAAGTGTGGAAACATAACCTTGAATATTGAATATTGGAGTTTTGAGTTCGTGAGCAACATTACCTATATATTCCTTTCTGTATTTCTCAAGGGCAATCATATTAGCTATTTGCTTAACATTCTCGTCCATCCAATCGGAGATTTCCTGTTTTACATCGTCAAGTCCTATTTTAGAAGATTTTATTCTTTGTTTAAGGTCTATTTTTGATACCTTATAGTTATAAATATTCTTGTAAATAGTTCTTACCTTGTCGTAAAACTCTTTATCAATAGTGTATTTAATGTAGAAGTAATTGGATATTACAAAAATTATTAGGGCTACTATTGTCGGAATAATGAAATCGTCCTTAAACCAAACCAATATTCCTATTAATAAGACTAAGAATAGGATTGTGGGAAAGATAATGATTCTTATTACTAAAGACTTTATTTTCATTTTTTTATTCTTCGTATTTATAGCCTACACCTTTATAAGTTTTGATATTGTCTATCTTTAGTTTATCTCTTAGTTTACGAATATGAACATCTATTGTTCTTTCTCCTACAATTATTCCATCTTCCCAAACTGCAGCATAAATCTCATCTCTTGTGAATACTTTATTGGGCTTGGAAGCTAAGAAATAGAGAAACTCAAATTCTTTTTTGGAAAGGATAACCTCTCTATCCCCAACAAAAACAATGTATTTATCTCTATCAATTTTAATATCATTGCGAACAAGGATACTCTCATTTGTTTCTTCTTTACTATCACTTGGCTTTCTTCTCAAAAGAGCTTTAAGGCGTGAAGAAAGAACTTTTGGCTTTATAGGCTTGGAAACATAATCGTCAGCACCAGCTTCAAAACCTGCTATTTGTGAATAGTCTTCATTTCTGGCTGTGAGGAAGATTATCATAGTGTTTTGCAATTCTGGTATTGCTCTAAGTTCTGTACAAGTTTCTATTCCATCAATGCCTGGCATCATAACATCCAAGACAATGATATCTGGTATAAATTCCTTTGCTAATGAAATTGCTTCAGTACCTGATTTAGTTGTTTTTGTAATGAAGCCATCTTTTGAAAGAGAGTAAGAAAGAAATTCTAAAATATCTTCCTCATCATCAACTATCAATACTTTGTAATCTTTGTCTGCCATACTTATCCTTTATTTATTATATGGTTAATTTGATTAAAAACTTCTTGTGTTGGAAGTCCCATTACATTATAGTAGCACCCTTTTATCTCTTTTACCCCTATCAATCCTATCCATTCTTGAATTCCATAAGAGCCTGCTTTATCGTAGGGTTTGTAGTTATCAATATAATAATCTATTTCATCATCAGTTAAGTGCTTAAAACTAACCTCTGTTTTCACGGAAAAAGATATTGTGTTTAATTTTGTTTTTAGTGAGCAACCTGTTATTACCTGATGAGTTTGGTTTGAAAGCTTTTTTAATAATATTTTAGCGTCTTCTTTATCTTTTGGCTTATCTACTACTTGTTTATCTAAGAAAACCATAGTATCTGCCGTTAGTAAAATATCCTTATCCTTAAGCTTTTTTAAATCAAAAGCTTTTGCTTTTTTATTAGCTAAAAATTCAGGAACAAGTGAGTAATCAATATCTTTTGGGTAAGTTTCTTCAACATCAAATCTTTCAACCTCAACGTTAAACCCCATTTGTTTTAGTAAATTAAGTCGTCTTGGTGATTTTGACGCAAGAATAATCCTATACTCCAATAATTCATTAAGACTTAACATTGACTACTTTTTTTATTTTAAAATGTTTTTGATTTGCCTTTCTGATTTTGGTCTTGCTTAATAATCTCTTGTGAAACCCTTCTTCCATTTCTGTATTTGACTATAGAAGTTTTGTTTCCGTATTTGTCATAATTAGTCCACACTCCTGTTTGTTTGCCATTAGAATATTCTCCCTCAGAAGCTTTATTTCCATTTTCATAATATTCTGTCCACTTCCCATTAGGCCTACCTGCCTTAAAGTATTGTTCTCTTTGCTTGCTTCCCTGTAAATAATAGAAAGTAGAAAGACCTTCTTTTAATCCATCTTTATAGTTAGAGCTTTCTAATAAAATATTCCTTTCTGAAAACCTTTCAACCTTTCCGTGGAACTTCCCTTGCTTATATTCCGAATAGCGAAACAATTCTCCTCTTTCATCAAATTGTTTTTCCTGTCCATCTTTTAACCCTTCTTTATAAGAAACTTCTGTTTTCAATATTCCATTCTCATACCAATGTTCCCAAAGTCCTGACATCTTTCCTTCAAGAAAAGGACCTTTGTCTTTCTTTTTGCCATTCTCATACCAGCTTTCCCATATACCTGTCTCCAAACCATTAGAGTAGTTTCCCTTATGCAATACATTACCTTTTTCATAATAGGTTATCCACTCTCCTTCTCTTAATCCATTATTATAGTTGCCTTCCCTCCATTTCTCTGTGGTTTCATAGTAATAAGTCCAATGTCCTGTTTCTTTATCATTAACAAAACTCCCTTCACTTCCTAAAACTCCATTTGAATAATAGTAATATTTCCAATGTCCATCTCTCTTACCTTTTTTCAACTTACCTTCCATCTCCTTTTTTCCAGTTTCGTACCACCAAACAACATCTCCCTCCAATTCATCTTCAACATAGTTACCTATCATCTTTTCCTTCCCGTCTTTGTGGTATTCCTTATAGGCTCCTGTTTTCTTTCCATCTATTATCTCAACAGAATAGTATAGTTGTCCATTATTATAGTATGCCTTTTCAAAACCATTGTCAGAATAGCATTCCTGTTTTTTTTCCTTACCATTACCATAATAATATATCCAATTACCTATCTTCTTTCCTCTATCATCATAAGAGCCTTCTTGCTGTTTTGTTCCATCCTCATAAAACCACGTCCAGTTTCCAACTCTTACTCCCTTATCCGATTTATATCCTTTGGTTGAAATATTATTATTTTTCCAATATTCTAAGTATTCCTTTTGAGAAAAAGAAGTCTGAAAGAAAATACTTAGAAAAATCAGTGTAAATAAAAGTTTTCTCATCTTGTATATATAATTTCTATTTTTGCAGGTTTTGTTGTATGTTTAGGTCCATTAAGAACAACCCTATTTGCCGTTGAAGTTCTATTGTCTAGCATTAGATAAATTTCTGAAGAAGAAATATTGCCATTTAAGTAGTTTTGTAAATGAGAGGTTATTCTCATTTTATAGGACTTAGAAGCAGGGTCGTAAGTTCCCATAAATTGTGCAGGAGTAAAAGCATCGTGAATATAAGTAAGCTTTCCATTATCTTCTTTACGATAACATATTATTTTTGAAGGAATATTTTGTGTACCAACACTTGTTATATAATCATCTGAAACAGGTAAGATAAGCATTGCTTGATTAAATCCTCCTAATGATTGAGTTGAATCCTTATACCATTGCATCAAGTCATTAATATTCAATTTTGCTGCACTTATACCTAAGGTTGCTAAATGAATTTGTCCAGTTGTAGAATTACAACCTAAAGTGTCTTTTGTTGCAAACTGAGATAGGATGGCTGATGAAGAAAAGTCATAATCAATATGAGTAAAGCGACGTGAAGACTGGTCAAATACAAAATTGTATTTTTGAGTTCTGCCTACATTATCTTTATGATAAAGTATCATTCCCGAATTAGAGGAAAGCATATCAAAATATGCTATTATTCCATTGGCATCAGTTGAGGAAGTTGGTGTTAGTTTTATATAAAAGCCTTTGAAAAATTCTAAAAAGCTTTTATTATTGGCAAAAGAGCCTGAATTAATAATCTTTTGAAGAAAATCATCACCCAAATTAACTCTAAGATGTGCAGGTAGTTTTCCTCCACTAATTTCTACACTATCTTTTGGAGAAATAGTTATGTTTTTAGAAATAATAGGCGTAGGGTTATATTGCAGTGAAGATTGTTTATAATATGAAGCAGAATCAACAAAAGATTCTGTAATTTCAAATATTTCAATCTTCATTTCCATTGACTTGATAGAGGTATCTTTTACAAAAGAACCAATATAAGACAATGCAAGAACAATAGAGTCTGCATTATCCTTGTAATAATTAAAATCAACATTGGTTGAAGATAAACTTACTTGAGTGTAGATTGAAGTCGCAACTCTGCCAAAATCATTATCTTTATATGAACCCAAGGTCATATAACGATAGTCATTTGTTTTTAAAGAATCTTCATGAAATAAAAATGCATCAATATCAAATTTATCGTACTTGTTTGCATTCAGCTTGTCAGAATCTTCTACTAAGCCCATTCCCAACATAGGGTCCTCATCAACACAAGAAACTAAGAAGAAAGGGATAAGAAATAATAAATATTTTAGTTTAAACATAAGTTGAAATATTTTTGTGTTATAAACGTATGTTGGTTAATTATGTTGTACAAAAATTCATTAATCTTCATCAAGTATCATTATCTTGTCATAAAGTTCATTGATTAGAGGAAACTGTTCTTCTGCTGGAGCATATTCAATAATGTGTTTCTTATTTTGTTTTGCAAATTCAATTAGCTTTGGATTAACATCATTAGTTGCCAAAACTACTCCATCACTATAAGAAATAGCAGCCATCATATAATTTAAATAATTAGACTCTTTGTACAAGTTCCAATCTTTTAATGTTCCTCCATCCATTTTAAGTTTCTTGTAGAAGTTTTCATTTAATGGTTCAAAAAACTCATCACCTGTAAGGGTTAAAATAATCTTTGATGTTCCAAATAATGGATTATTCTTATAGTCAGTTCTCTTTATATAGAATGGCAATAATGAAGCAAACCAACCACTGCAATGAACAATATTTGGTTTCCAGTTCAGTTTTTTTATTGTCTCCAAAACTCCCCTTGAAAAGAAAATAGCCCTTTCGTCATTATCTTCAAAAGGCTTATTATTTTCATCAATAACATCATATTTACGTTGAAAGAAATCCTCATTGTCAATAAAATAAACCTGCATTCTTGCTTGTTGTATAGAAGCTACCTTTATTATTAATGGATGGTCAGAATTATCAATAACCATATTCATTCCCGAAAGACGTATAACTTCATGAAGTTGATTTTTTCTTTCATTAACATTTCCAAAACGAGGCATAAAAGTCCTTATTTCCTTATCACTTTCTTGAATAAACTGAGGAAGTTTACGACTAAAAATTGACAATGGCGTTTCCTCTAAATAAGGAGTTATCTCTTGACACACAAATAATACTTTACCTTTTCCCATATCTAAATTTTATAAAAATAATATGCAAAAGTAGTAAAAATAAAGCAAATATACAAATACTTATCTCAAAAATAGATTTCTTGAGGAAAGAAATGTTGTAAAAAATATCTAACTTTCTTTATCTTTTAACATAGGAACAAATCTGAAATTTCCAAACTCTTCAACCTCCAATTCTCCTTCTGCTTTTTTGGTTATTTTTTGCATAACCTGACTATTATCTCCTATTGGAACAACCAACACTCCTCCCTCTTTGAGTTGGGATACTAATTCTTGAGGTATGGTTGCAGCTCCACAAGTTATTATTATCTTATCAAAAGGAGCATAGGTCGGCAATCCTTTATATCCATCTCCAAAATAACATTTAGGCTTATATTTCATAAGCTCCAATACAGATTTTGCTCTAACGTAAAGAGGTTTATGTCTTTCTATGGAGAATACTCTTGCTCCCATCTCACAAAGCACAGAGGTTTGGTAGCCTGAGCCTGTTCCAATCTCCAATACTTTTTCAGAAGGTTGAAGCTCCAAAAGCTGAGTTTGAAAAGCAACAGTATAGGGTTGAGATATGGTTTGCTGGCAGCCTATGGGCAAAGCTTTATCTTGATATGCAATATTATCTAATGAAGAGTCTAAAAATATATGTCTTGGTATCTTACCTATTGCGTCCAAAACTCTTCTATCTGTTATTCCTTTTGTCTCCAACTCTTCAACGAGTGCTTTCCTTAATCCTTTGTGTTTAAAGCTATCTATTATCATTTCTTAATTCTAAAAGTATGCGAATTTACAAAGAAGTTCTGACTTAGGAGCTATAATTCAAAAAAAACTCCTATTTTTGTTTTTTATATTTTATAATAAACGCCTTTAATTGAGCGTTAAGTTTTAAATCTTATTTTATTTGTAATGAATAGAAAATTATTGTCTAATAGTTATTTAACTATTTTTTTTGCTTTTATACTTTCTTTAAGCATTGTATCTTGTGATAACTTTGAAGGCGACCAAGAAACTCCTTCTTTTATTTATATTGAAGGGTTTAACATGGTTGAAAACCCATTAATCGCTTTAAGCTCTGTTGAAGGGTTTCAAACCGCTAACATTACTGATGCTTGGGTATATGTTGATAATAAGTATATAGGCACTTATTCTTTGCCTTGTGAAGTTCCTATTCTGCAAGAAGGCAATCATAAGATTGAGATAAAACCAGGTATTAAGATAAATGGTATTTCCCTAACAAGGTCTGACTACCCTTTCTACACTTCCTATGTTAAAACTCATAACTTAGTTCCATTAAAAACAGATACTATTGGCATTATTGACTTTACATATAGAGAAGATTGGTCAACTTTTGGTCTTGTAGAGCTTTTTGAAGGCTCTTCAATTGCTTTTTCCACAGAAGGACTTTTGCAGGATACAAACAAATTGGTTAAATGTAGCGACCCTGACACTGTTAAATATGGAGCATATTGTGGAGCAATGTATTTTAAGTCAAGTGATTTTAGTTATAGGGTAATTTCGGATACAATTTATTGTAATAATCAATCAACAATAGTTTTAGAAATTGACTATTGGTGTAATATCCCTTTTGGAATAGGAATGATGGGGAAAGCTTCCTCTGCTGCACAAAATCAATATTTGAGCGTTATGACTTTAAATCCAAATGAAGGCAAAGGCTGGCAAAAGGTTTATATTGTTTTGGGTAAAGTTTTGCAACAGCTCTCTTTGCCAGAAAAATTTAAGGTCTTTTTTACTCCTCTCAAAAAGCAGGGAGTAGAAAACGGATGGATATATATTGATAACATAAAAGTAGTTCACCTACCTAATAAATAATTAATATAAATTCTTAACAACAGACTAATGAACAAAAGACTTCAAAGTGCTAAATATATTATTTCAGACATTTTATCTGCCTTAATTGCTTGGACATTATTTTTTATATTTAGAAAAATAACCATTGAAGCAGGTAGTTTTGATGATATAAATGCTGTTTTTAGTGATGCAAATCTTTATAAAGGACTTTTGATTGTACCATTATTCTGGTTATTTCTATACTTTATTCAAGGAACCTATTCCAACCCTTATCGCAAATCAAGATTAAAAGAATTAGAAGAAACCTTCTTAATAAGTGTTTTTGGAATAATAATAATTTTCTTTGCCCTCCTGCTTGATGACCAAATAACATCTTACAAAAACTACTATTTCTCCTTCTTTATTTTACTTTTCCTTCATTTCTTCCTTACCTATATTCCAAGACTCATCATAACAACTAAGGCTGCAAAAAAAATACATAAAAAGATTATAGGCTTTCCAACCCTTATTATTGGAAACAACTCAAAAGCAATAAAACTATATAACGACTTAGAAAAACAGGAAATTTCTTCTGGAAATAAGATTGTGGGATATGTCAATCTTGACTCTGATAATAATGGACTTTTTAAATATTTGAATTGTCTTGGAGAGTATAAGGATATTAATAAAATAATTGAAGAAAACAATATTGAAGAAATAATTATTGCCGTTGAAAAAGAAAATGAAAGCAATCTTCACAAGATAATAACCCAAATAGAAACAAATAATAATGTTTTGATTAAAGTGCCTGCTGATACTACCGATATTCTTTTGGGAAGAGTAAAGATGAGTTCCATATTCCAAACACCTCTTGTTTTGGTATCCAACGAAGTCTTATCCAATTGGCAAAAATATATCAAAAGATTAATGGATATATTATTTTCTTCCATTGCCATTATACTCCTATTACCTGTTTATATAATTACAGGGGCCATTGTTTATTTTACTTCAAAAGGACCTATATTTTACAAACAAGAAAGAATAGGATTTAAGGGTAAACCTTTCTATATGCATAAATTCCGTTCCATGTATGTGGATGCAGAAAGTGATGGAGTGCCAAAACTTTCAAGCGATAATGATAGCAGGATAACTCCTTTTGGACGATTTATGCGTAAGGTACGTTTGGACGAGATACCACAATTTTATAATGTTTTGATTGGGACTATGAGCTTGGTTGGGCCAAGACCCGAAAGGAAGTATTTTATTGACCAGATAGTTGAAAGAAATCCAGAGTATAATCTTTTATTAAAGGTAAAGCCAGGCATAACCTCATGGGGACAAGTTAAATTTGGCTATGCAGAAAACGTTGATGAAATGATAGAACGTTTGCAATACGACCTTTTATATATAGAAAACCTTTCAATAGCTACCGACATCAAAATCCTTCTCTATACCTTTATTATTATTTTCCAAGGAAGAGGAAAGTAGAGTTTTTCAAGAAAAAACTATATCCAAAAAAATTATAAATCTCCAAAAAAATAAACTAAGTCCTATAACCATCAAGACTAAGTCCTATACCTATTAGGACTAAGCCCTGTACCCCATAGGACTAAGTCCTACGACCCCAAGAACTAAGTTTATTTTTAGTCAAAATATTTTTATTGATTTTAAAATATTTAGGAACTCTGATATAGGATTTAATTTTAGAAAACTTAACCTTAACTTATTTCAAAATAAACTTAGTCTTTTTGAAAATAAACTTGACTTAAATA
>CAYFWD010000048.1:9790-15127 GCA_964346795.1 uncultured Bacteroidaceae bacterium | reverse complement strand
TATCCTTAACACATCTTTTTGTGTGTATTTGGGTATCTTATTATCTTGTATCATTATTTTATTATTTAAATTTGTTATTTGGTATCCAAGTAATTAGCTTGGATGTTTTGTTAAAAAAATCTGTGAAAATAGTATAATAGTATGTCAATAACAGCAATGTAAAATGCTATTAAAATAGGTGAAAACTTGAAAATTTGATATAAAAAAGCCCTTAGAAATAGAGCTTAAAACTATGAAAGGATTCTATAGTTATTTATGGAGAAGAGAATGGATATGTAATTGATTATATCAATTGTTTTTTTGGAAAACTCTTCTTCAAGATGTTTAATTACTGAATTGTTGATTGAGTTTTTCAACTTGTATATTATTACAAGCATTATTGCAGGAATAATGGAAACAGGTTTTTTAGGCTCATCATTCTTTCTTTTTTTAGTAAATTCATCACGATTAATATCAACCAATATTGAATTTAATAAAGAACTAAAATCCAAATACATCTCCCGAACATCTCCTGAATGTATTTTAGAAATAGAAGCTAATTTTACTTTATTTCTTTTCCGTCTTAATCTATATCTATACATGCTTTTGTGTTTTTCTTTTGTTTTCAAAATTGTAATTTTTCTCATAAATTATTGTTTAAGCTTTAAATCATTTATCTTGATGCAAATATACAAATTTTTTTAAGTATATTCAATATTCTGAGAGTTTTTTTTCAAAAAAATAACAAAAAAAACATTTCAAAGCTATTCAAGACAATTCAAATAAGGTCTATATGGTTGTAATATAGATATATAATGATATTTTTTGTATCTTTGTATTGTGGTTGAATGGAGACTTAGAGTTACTGAGTTACTGAACTACTTAAATTAATTTATTCATTAGAACCTTTTGCAGTAGGTATAGGCTAAAACTGTTTGAGATTATGATTAGATACATTAAGGTTACAAAGAAGATTGTAACAGGACAAAATCAAGGTATGAAATTCCTCGCACGTTTATTTCGTGGAAATGATGTGTCAATTGACCAGTTGTGTCAAGAGATTGTGGAAAGTACCACATTGAGTTACCCTGATGTGTTGGCATGCTTGAAAGCATTGGAGATTAATATCTCTCGCCATTTATCCCTAAGATAAAAGCTACAGCAATGGGCACATTGGAAGAAGTGGATGCTACAACCATTAAGGCAGCATCTTGCAGATTCTATCCTTCAACAAAGTTTAAAGATTCTTTGTCAAAGGTATCTTTCGCAGAAGTAGATCTTAATATTAAAGGTCTTCAAACTGGTGAAACTCCTGAGGCACCTGTGAATCCGTAATTTAATGGTTAATTGTTAGTGGTTAATAATTAATTTGGGGTGGGCTTTTGCTTGCCCCTTTTTTTATCCACGAATTCTTGCTTAGGCAAGCGGCAAGCCGATAAGCACTAATTTACACTAATTTTTTTCTTTTTTCTAATTAATCATCATCCCTTTCTGCTATGATTTCTTTTCGGTAGATTATTTCTTTATTTTGCGTATCGTAGATTTCTGTGATGGGACCATCATCACTCATTTTGTTTTTATCTAAGTATTTCTCCATTGCTGGATATACTTTGAATATGCCTACCATAATGGAAAAGAAACCTTTAAATGGGATTTTGGTTATTAGATATTCTGTTTGTGGTGTTTGTTTGAGGGAGTAGTTTTTTTGAAGCTGGTCTAATTTATTTTGGTCGTTAATGTTTATAATGCAACCTATATCGGAACGTAGTTTATCTTTTTCTACTAATTCTGGGTCATCATAATAAATTCCAATATTTTGAGTTGTTGTTATCCCATAGTCGCTTATTAGGTCTTCACTTATGGCTGTCATCATTTCTCCGGTCTTGCCATAATCTCCTATAAGTTCTTTATATACAATGGTCTCTCCTCCTGCTTGAGTTATCTTAAAGTCAAGGGATGTAAAGCCTCCAAAATAAGCGTAAATACCTAATATGATTACTGCCACAACCAATAGGGCAATAAGAATTTTCTTAATTGATTTCATATCTCAAATAAATTAGTTGTTTCAAAAAGCAAATATAGTAAAAAACTTATTATCTTTACGAAAATTATTAATAATAAGATTAAACACACAAATAGACTTATTATAGAATAAAAAAAATCAAACAAGTAAGTATATTAATTATCAACATAATAACTTAAAATTTGGAAATTATATTATCTTTTTTATAGTTTTTCACTTACTTTTTAGCAAATTTGAGTGTTTATATATATGTTACAAATGCAATCTTTTAAAATTAAGTATTATGAGAAAAGCATTATTATTTCTTTTAGCTTATATGGTTTTATTACCATTTATTAGCAACTCACAAACTACTCAATATATAAGTTTAACTAACTCTACTAATCAATCTACTATTAATAGTTGCAATGTTGTTTTAACAGATAATGGAGGAGCTTATAGTGATTATGCTAATTCCGTTAATTATTGGACGGCTTTTTGTCCTTCTTCTACAGACGAAAGAATTAATATTAAATTTTCAGAGTTTAATATTCATCCAAGTGATAGGGTAGAAATTTATTTCGGTGATGGAACAACTCAAAATGTATATGGCTCAAATATAGTTGGACATAAATTTACTCAAAAGAATACTAATTTTGTTAACTTAACTATTATTGACACTAATCAAATGTGTATAAGCAATAATCAATTAGATATTAGAGCAATAAAAAGTTCCAATCCAATAAAAGCTATGCCTGATAGTGTAAATATGTGTTCAGGTACACCATTTTATTATTCGGTTGGTTATGATGACCTTAATAACATAATACTTAATTCAAATGTTTCTGATAGAGATTATAGTTATGATAGTGCTGCATTAATTCCAGATGGTCCTATGTTTGCGAATCCATGCTTGGAAGCCATTATAAGAATAGATCAATTTACATCTAATTCAACAATTACTTCTGCAGATGATATATTAAGTATTTGTATGAATATTGAACATTCTTTTATTGGAGACCTAAGCATAGAGCTTGTTTGACCAAAGAACTCTTTATGCTCCAACTAATGAAGAAAACACATATACATATCTTTGGCAACCAACTCAAGAAACTACTTCAAGCATAACAACTCCTATTATTAACTCTTGTGACTCCCTAATCACATATTCTGTACAAGTATTTAACCAAACACCTGAAAAAACTTGTATTGGAACTGATGATATTAATTTAATGATTAATCCTACTCCACTAACACCTATTATCCTTGGTGCTGAAATAAATATCCCTCAAAATAATATAAAACTAACTTGGGAATCTAATGCATTCAAATATGATATTTATAGAAATGATATATATGTTGCATCTACAACAAGCCCTATTTATATTGACCCTAATGTTGTTTTAGAAGAAGACTATTGTTATAAGGTTAAAGCCTACAATAATAATTGCGAAAGTGAGTTTAGTGAGGTTTTATGTAAAAACTTTATTGGGCTTAATAACATAGACTACAAAGAGCCTAAAATAAGCCTATACCCTAACCCAGCTAATAACAAAACAATATTAAAAATTGAAAATATAAAACAAACAACAAATGTTAAATTGTTTGACATAAGTGGAAGAAAAATTAAGAATTTTAATATTTATCCAAATCAAAAAGAACTGGAAATTGATTTAGAGAATATTTCAAATGGTGTATATAGCATTATGATTAAAAACAACGACTTTAAAAAGGTAAAGAAGCTCGTTATTACTAAATAATATATGCCTTAGTCTTTGTTTTTTATTAAAGAAAGAAAAATAATGTTCCTACACTAATTATTATCCAAAGACTTATGCCCAATAGAAAAGATTTTAAACCTGCTGTTTTTAGGTCTTCAAGAGAAAAAGAAGTTCCTATCAAAAACAAAGCTATTACCATTCCTTTTTTCCCTAACCAATTAAGATGATTAAAGGTTTCATTGTATTGAGGCAGAAAATAGGCTATCAAAATAGCTATTACGAAATAGAGTATAAACCAAGGTATCTTTACCTTGTTAGTTGTGTTGTGGTGACGATTGAGAAATAACACTAAAAAAGATAATGGTATTATCCAAAGTGTTCTGGTTAGTTTGACTGTTGTTGCCACTTCTAAGGCTTCTTTTCCATAAGCTGCTCCTGCCCCTACTACCGATGAAGTATCATGAATAGCTATGGCTGACCAATAACCAAAATTCTCCTCACTCATTCCCAATGCATGTCCTATAATAGGAAATATAAAAAGTGCTACTGCATTAAGTACAAATATTACTGTTAGAGCAAAGGTTATTTGATTGTTTTTAGCATTAATAATTGGAGAAACTGCTGCAATTGCACTTCCTCCACATATTGCTGTTCCAGAAGATATAAGCATTGAAGTGTTCTTTTCAACCTTAAACAAATATCCTAATAATAAGCCAAAACCAAAAGTTAGAAAAACAGATGCTGCTGTTAATAGAACTCCTGTTTGTGATACTTCAATAACCTTTTCCAAACTCATTCCAAAACCCATCAAAACTATGGAATATTGAAGTATTTTGGAGGTGTATTTTGAAGCGTTATAAGGCTTTGGAACTTTTAATAAGGTAATAAATATTCCACAAGCAAGTGCTATGGGTGCTATCATAAAAGGTAGTAGACATAGGATTGGAATTAAATAATAAAGAAAGGATAGTTTTTTCATTTTGCTGTTATTTTTAGTTTGCAAAATTAATAATATTGAAAATAATCCTTTTTATTTTTCTTGTTTTTATTTATCATTTTAATCCTTTTTTCTTTTCAAAACATTATTTTTTAATAAAACACAACAAAAATATTTATATATTTAGGTCAAATGAGTTTTTATTAGTATCTTTGTGCCTCAATTATAAAAGCATTCCTTACTATTAAAAATTTTTATTTTACCATATAAAATACTGATATGAAAGAAAGTAAATTAGGATTAGATTTTAAAAAAGTTGAATATGCTAAAAGCATAGCAAGAAATATTTCCAATGAAGTTCAGGTTTTTGTTGATAATTACTCAACAGTTGCAGTTGAAAGAACTTTATGTAGGTTAATGGGTATTGATAATGTAAATTCTAATGGTATTCCTCTTCCAAATGTTTTGGTTGATTTTGTTAAAGAAAAAGGAATGTTGGGACATGGCATCTTATATCTTTTAGGAAATGCTGTTTTGTCAACCTCACTAACTCCTCAACAAATTGCCGAAAAAACTGCAAGTGGCGAATTAGATATTAGCACACTACCATTTTTAGATGAAGAAAAAGCACATAAGGCTCTTGAACCTTATGTTAATGCAAGTATTGAAAGAATTAAAAATAATCGTAAAAGAAGAGA
>CAYFWD010000048.1:3735-9780 GCA_964346795.1 uncultured Bacteroidaceae bacterium | reverse complement strand
CAACAATTGGAGAAGGAGCAAAACCTTATTTATATGTTATTGTTGCTACTGGTAATATTTACGAAGATGTTGTTCAAGCTCAAGCTGCTGCTCGTCAGGGAGCTGATATTATTGCTGTAATTAGAACAACAGGACAATCCCTCTTAGACTACGTTCCTTATGGAGCAACAACTGAAGGCTTTGGTGGTACTTTTGCAACTCAAGAGAACTTCCGAATTATGAGAAAAGCTTTAGACGAAGTTGGAGAAGAAGTTGGAAGATATATCCGCCCTTGTAACTATTGCTCTGGTCTTTGTATGCCTGAGATTGCTGTTATGGGTGCTTTGGAAGGCTTAGATGTTATGTTAAATGATGCTCTTTATGGTATCTTGTTCCGTGATATTAATATGCAAAGGACTCTTGTTGACCAATATTTCTCAAGAGTTATTAATGGTTTTGCAGGAGTTATCATTAACACAGGGGAAGATAATTATTTGACAACAGCCGATGCTTTTGAGCAGGCTCACACTGTTTTGGCTTCAGACTTAATCAATGAACAGTTAGCTTTTGCAGCTGGACTTCCTTCCAATCAAATGGGACTTGGACATGCTTTTGAAATGAATCCTGATTTAGAAAATGGTTTCCTTTACGAACTTTCTCAAGCACAAATGACTCGTGAAATATTTCCTGAAGCTCCTTTAAAATACATGCCTCCTACAAAGTTTATGACTGGAAATGTATTTAAGGGACAAATCCAAAATGCCTTGTTTAACGCTATTAGTATTTGGACTAATCAAGGGTTACAACTTTTGGGAATGATGACAGAAGCTATCCACACGCCTTTTATGAGTGATAGATATTTAGCTATTGAAAATGCAAAATACATCTTCAACAACATGAAAAATATCGGAGAAGAAGTTGAATTTAAGAAAGATGGTATTATTCAAAAAAGAGCTCAACAAGTTTTAGACGAAGCTATCAGCTTACTTGAAAAAATTGATAAAGAAAGTTTATTTGATGCTTTGGAAAAAGGAATCTTTGCAGATATAAAAAGACCTAAAGATGGAGGAAAAGGATTAGCAGGAGTATTTGAAAAAGGCTCTCACTACTATAACCCATTTATAAAAATAATGAAAGGAGAAACAAAATAATGAGCGGCGGATTATATTCAATGGATAAAAAAGAATTTAGTACAGAACTAAATCTTAAAGAAGTAAAACCTTATGGTGATACTATGAATGATGGTAAAACTCAATTGAGCTTTACTTTACCTTTGCCTTGTGGTGATGAAGCAATTGAGGCAGCTAAACAACTAATGAGAAAAATGGGATTTGACAACCCTCAAATTGTGTTTTATAAAGAACTGACAAAAGGTTTTACATTCTTTAACTGCTATGGCTCTTGCACTCATACTGTAGATTTTACCTCTATATCTGTTCCAAAAGTTGAAACAAACACTATGGATATGGCAGAGGTTGATGCATATATTAAAGAAAACATTGGCAGACCTCTTGTTGTTATTGGAGCAAGTACTGGTACTGATGCACACACAGTGGGTATTGATGCAATTATGAATATGAAAGGCTATGCTGGACACTATGGCTTGGAAAGATATGAAATGATAGAAGCTTTGAATATGGGTTCTCAAGTAGCAAACGAAGACTTTATAGCAAAGGCTATTGAACTTAAAGCTGATGCTCTTTTAGTTTCTCAAACTGTTACTCAAAAGGATGTTCATATTAAAAACTTAGTTGAATTAGTTGAAATGTTGGAAGCAGAAGGATTAAGAGACAAAATTATACTTTGCTGTGGCGGTCCAAGAATTTCTCACGAATTGGCAAAAGAACTTGGATATGATGCTGGCTTTGGAATGAACACTTATGCTGATGATGTTGCTTCATACATTGCACAAGAAATGCATAAAAGAATTAAATAAATAAAAACAGATTATGGATAAGAACGAGATAAGAGAGGTTATTGCAAAACGTGCTGCTCTCGAATTAAAAGATGGATATGTTATAAACTTAGGAATTGGTCTTCCAACCCTAATTCCAAACTACTTAAAACCTGGCGTTAAGGTTTTACTTCAATCTGAAAATGGAATTATTGGTATGGGGGCAACTCCAAAAGAAGGAGAAGAAAATAAAGAAATAATAAATGCAGGAGGAGCTTATACCTCTATTGTTGAAGGAGGAGCAAGCTTTGATAGTGCAACTTCATTTGCAATTATTAGAGGCGGGCATGTTGATGCTTCAATTTTAGGAGCAATGCAAGTTGACGAGAAAGGTAATTTGGCAAACTGGATGATACCTGGAAAGAAAGTTCCTGGAATGGGTGGAGCAATGGATTTGGTTGTTGGAGCTAAGCAGGTTATTTTGGCAATGGAACACACTGCAAAAGGTAGTCATAAAATTCTTAAAGAATGTACTCTCCCACTAACTGCTAAAGAACAAGTTGACTTGATTATTACCGAAATGGGAGTTATGGAAGTTACACCTAAAGGAATTGTATTGAAAGAAATTCACCCAGAGTTTACTGTTGAACAAGTACAAGAAGCTACTGAGGCAACTTTAATTATTGCTGAGGATTTAAAACCAATGCAATTATCATAAGAAAAAAGACTTGAGATATTTCAAAATTTGATTGATTTATTTTAAAAAAGTCGGTACTTATTTTTAATTATGATTGACTTTTTTGAACAAAACTATAAAAAGAAATATTAATTTAATAACATAAGCAATATGGAAAAGGTATATATAGTAGCAGCTAAGAGAACTGCAATAGGTAAGTTCTTAGGCACATTATCAACCGTTCCTGTTTCACAATTTGGAGCAACAGTGGTTGAAGCAATTTTATCAGATACTAAAGTTAAAGCTTCTGATATTGATGAAGTTATTGTTGGAAATGTTTTGATGGCTGGTCAACTTCAAGGTGTTGCTCGTCAAATTTCTGTTAATGCTGGAATACCTTACGAAGTTCCTGCTTATGGTGTAAATATGATTTGCGGTAGCGGTATGAAAGCCGTTATGAATGGTTTTGACTCCATTAGAGTTGGAAATGCTAATATAATTATTGCCGGAGGAGCAGAAAGTATGTCTGGTGCAGGTTTCGTTATTCCTGCTACAATAAGACATGGAACTAAAATGGCTGATTTTAATGTACAAGACCACATGATTACCGATGCTCTTACTGATGCTTTCTCTAAAGTACACATGGGAATTACTGCAGAAAATATTGCAAAAGACTTAGATATTGACCGTGAGGAACAAGATGCTTTTTCTATGCAAAGTCAGGAAAGAGCTATTAGGGCAATTGATAGTGGAGTATTTAAAGATGAAATTGTGCCTGTAGAGGTTAAGTTTAAAAAATTCTCTAAGATATTTGAAGAAGATGAGTTTCCAAATAGAGAAACATCATTAGAAAAACTTTCTTTTCTAAGACCTGCCTTCCAAAACCCAGGAACAGTTACTGCTGGTAATGCTTCAGGAATTAATGATGGTGCTGCATTTTTGATGTTAGCATCAGAATCAGCTGTAAAAAAACATAAACTAACTCCATTGGTTGAAATTATATCTGTTGGTCAAGGAGGAGTTAATCCAGCTAAAATGGGCTTAGGACCAGTGCCTGCAATAAAATCAGCACTAAGCAAAACAGAATTAAAATTAAAAGATATAGATTTATTTGAACTAAACGAAGCATTTGCAGCTCAAGCTCTTGGTGTTCGTCAATTGTTATGTCAACAACATAATGTTACTCCTGAATGGATTAATGAGAGATGTAATGTTAATGGTGGAGCAATTGCACATGGACACCCTGTTGGAGCTTCGGGTTGTAGAATCATTGTTACTCTAATACATCAAATGTTAAAGACCAAAAAAGAATTAGGACTTGCATCATTATGTATTGGAGGAGGAATGGGAACAGCTATTATTGTACGAAATGCTAATATAAAAAAAATAAAACGTTAATAGTATGGTAAAAATAAAAGTAGGCGAAACTTACACGCAAGAGGTTAGATATACTCAAGCAAACGTTGATATGTTTGCAAAAATATCTGGAGATAACAACCCTATTCACATTGACGCTGAATACGCAGCTAAGACTCCTTTTGGAAAACCTATTGTTCATGGATTCTTTGCAGGAGCAATTTTTTCAAGGGTTTTTGGAACACAATGGCCAGGAGAAGGAACAATTTATATGTTTCAAGATATGGCTTTTTTAGCTCCTGTTTTTGTAGAAAATGACTACATTGCTAAGTTTGAAGTAATGGAAGTAAATGAAGAAAAACATCGTGGAGTTATTAAATGTACCTTAGAAGATAAAGAAGGAAAAGTTTTAATTTCAGGTCAAGCTAAACTAATGCACAGAGAAAAATTTTAATTAAAAAAATAAAGATGAAAAGATTAGAAAATAAAATAGCCATAATTACAGGAGGAGCTTCTGGAATTGGCAAAGCAACAGCAGAAAAATTCACTCAAGAAGGAGCCAAAGTTATTATTTGGGACTTGGATGAAAAAAGAGGAAATGAATTAGCAAACACTCTTGGAGCAAAATTTGCTAAGGTTAACACTGCAAACTATCAAGAAATTGAAAAGGCTGCAAAAGCAGTTCATGATGAATTTGGAAGAATTGATATTTTAATAAATAATGCTGGAATCACTCGTGATAGCACTGTAAAGAAAATGACTCTTGAACAATGGCAACAAGTTATTGATGTAAATCTTTCAGGAGTTTTCTATTGCTCAAAAATAATTAGCGAGTACATGGTTGCAAATGGTTGGGGTAGAATAATCAATGCCTCATCTGTTGTTGGAATTTATGGTAATTTTGGACAAGCAAACTATGTTGCGACAAAGTCTGGTTTAATTGGAATGACAAAAACTTTTGCAAGAGAGTTTGGTCGTAAAGGAGTAACTGTTAATGCTGTTGCTCCTGGATTTATTTCAACAGAAATGGTTGCAGCAATGCCTGAAAATGTGTTAGATGGAATGAAAGCTAAGGTTCCTTTAGCAAGATTGGGTGAACCAAGGGAAATTGCAAACGCATATTGTTTCTTAGCATCAGACGAGGCATCATACATTAATGGTCATACCCTTAGTGTTGATGGTGGAATGACTGTATAATAATATTATTAACTCGTGATTTAAAAGTACTTTAGGCGAGTGTGTTTTATTCTCGCCTTTTTTATAATAATTTATTAAATATGGATTTTAATATATCAAAACAAGAAGAACTCTTTCTGCAAATGATAAGAGAGTTCGCAGAAAACTAAATTAAACCAATTGCCGCAGAAATTGATGAAGAGGAAAGATTCCCTGTTGAAACAGTTGAAAAAATGGGCAAATTAGGTATTATGGGAATTCCTATTCCAAAAGAGTATGGCGGACAAGGAAGCACAAATCAAATCTACTCAATGGCTGTTGAGGAAATATCACGTGTTTGTGGAACAACAGGTGTTGTTGTTTCGGCTCACACCTCACTTTGTGCTGACCCAATTATGAATTTTGGAACAGAAGAACAAAAACAAAAGTATCTTCCAAAACTTGCCTCTGGAGAATGGGTCGGTGCGTTTGGACTAACTGAACCAAATGCAGGAACAGATGCTGCAATGCAACAAACCACTGCTGAAGATGCAGGAGACAAATGGATTTTGAATGGTTCAAAAATCTTTATTACCAATGCTGAGTACGCTCATGTATACATCATCATTGCTATGACTGACAAGTCTCAAGGAACAAGAGGGATTTCAGCTCTTATTGTTGAAAAAGGAACACCAGGATTTACAATTCGTAAAAAAGAAAAGAGATTAGGTATTCGTGGCTCTTCTACTTGTGAGTTAATATTTGAAAACTGTAGAATACCAAAAGAAAACCTTTTAGGAAAATTGGGAAGAGGCTTTTCTTTAGCAATGAAAACTTTGGACGGAGGAAGAATTGGTATTGCTGCTCAAGCTTTAGGTTTGGCACAAGGAGCAATGGACGAAACAGTAAAATACACTAAGGAAAGAAAACAATTTGGAAAAGCAATTGCTAAATTCCAAAACACACAATTCCAATTAGCAGATAT
>CAYFWD010000048.1:0-3707 GCA_964346795.1 uncultured Bacteroidaceae bacterium | reverse complement strand
AACAAAAGTGCAAGCTTCTCGCCTACTTGTTCGCAATGCTGCATTCAAAAAAGACCAAGGCTTACCTTATTCTGTTGATGCTGCTATGGCAAAACTTTTTGCTGCTGAAACAGCAATGGAAGTAACAACCAAAGCTATTCAATTCCACGGAGGATATGGCTATACAAGAGAATATCCTGTGGAAAGAATGTTTAGAGATGCAAAAATCACTGAGATTTATGAAGGAACATCTGAGGTTCAAAAGATGGTAATTGCAGGTAATTTATTAAAGTAAAAAGAAAAACAAAAAAATGAAAATAGTAGTTTGTATAAAACAAGTTCCTGATACAACAGAGGTAAAACTTGATCCTGTTACAGGAACATTAATTAGAGATGGTGTTCCAAGCATTATTAACCCTGATGACAAAAGTGGATTGGAATTAGCACTCGAATTAAAAGATAAATTTGGAGCAGAAGTTACTGTTATTACAATGGGACCTATGCAAGCAGAAGCTGTTTTGAGAGAAGCTTTTGCAATGGGTGCTGATAAGGCTATCCTTCTTTCAGACAGAAGATTTGCAGGAGCAGATACCCTTGCAACTTCCAATGCTTTAGCAGGAGCTATTCGCACATTAGATTATGATTTAGTTATTGCAGGACGTCAAGCAATTGATGGAGATACAGCACAAGTAGGTCCTCAAATTGCAGAACATTTGGATATTCCTCAAGTAAGCTATCTTCAAAATTTGGAATATGATGGAAAGAAAACCTTTACCATTAAAAAACAAACAGAAGACGGATACCAAGTTGTTGAAGTTGATTCTCCTTGTTTAGTAACTGTTCTTTCTTCAGCTAACAAACCAAGATATATGTCTGTTAGAGGCATTATGGAAGCCTTTGATAAGGAAATTGAACTTTGGTCTGCAGATAAGATTGATGTTGATGAATCAAAACTTGGTCTTAAGGGTTCTCCTACTAAGGTTAAGAAAGCCTTCACTAAGGGAGTTAAATCTGCAGGTCAGGTTTATGAAGTGGATACTGAAGAAGCAATTGGTATAATAATAAGTAAGTTAAAAGAAAAATTTATAATCTAATAATAAAAAGTAACTAAAAATGAATAAATCAGAATATAAAAATGTTTTTGTTTTTGCAGAACAAAGAGAAGGTAAAATTCAAGGAGTTGCTATTGAATTATTAGGAAAAGCACGCTCTTTGGCAGACGATTTACAAGAAGAAGTTTATGCAATACTTTTAGGAGGAAAAGGAATTGAAGAAAAAGCTCAAACCCTAATCTCTTATGGTGCTGATAAGGTTATTGTTGCTGCTTGTGAAGAATTGGAAAACTACACAACAGAAAGCTATACTCAAGCAATTACTCAAATTACAAACCAGTACAAACCTTCAATACTTCTTTTTGGAGCAACCACAATAGGAAGAGACCTTGGTCCAAGATTATCAGCACGCCTTGTAACAGGATTAACTGCTGACTGTACCAAACTTGAAATATCAGAAGAAAGAGAATTGCTTATGACTCGTCCAGCATTTGGAGGAAATCTTATGGCAACAATTGTTTGTTCTGAACATCGTCCTCAAATGTCAACAGTTCGTCCAGGTGTTATGAAATCCATTACTAAAGATGAAAG
Source organism: uncultured Bacteroidaceae bacterium (assembly GCA_964346795.1). Taxonomy (GTDB): domain Bacteria; phylum Bacteroidota; class Bacteroidia; order Bacteroidales; family P3; genus UBA10566. The sequence goes on along the minus strand of CAYFWD010000048.1, from coordinate 2,085 downwards.
TCGTAAAGGTGAAATTATTAAAACCACTATCAACTTCAACAAAGATAAATTTAGAGTAAGAATAAAAGAAACTGTTAAGGAAAAGAGCAGTATGATTGATATTTCTGAAGCTAAAATACTTGTTGCAGGAGGACGTGGAATTGGAACAGAAAAAGGTTTTGAATGTCTTAAGAGCTTAGCAACCGAATTAAATGCAGAAGTGGCTGCTTCAAGAGCAATGGTTGATGCTGGATTGGTTGAACACAAACGTCAAGTTGGACAAACAGGACAAACAGTAAGACCAGACATTTACTTTGCATTTGGAATTTCAGGTGCAATCCAACACGTTGCAGGAATGGAAGAAAGTGACTTTATTATTGCAGTTAACAAAGACCGCTACGCTCCTATTATGCAAATTGTCGATTTAGGTATTGTTGGAGATTGCAAAAAGATTATTCCTGCCCTAATAGAAAGACTTAGCAATAGAGTTAAGGAATAAGATTTTAAAGTAAAAAAACATAAGGCTATCAATATTATTTTGGTAGCCTTTTTTATTATTTGTTTTTTTCCTTGCAGTTTTGAAAAATAAGTATTAACTTTGCAAACGTAATTTACAAGAAATTAAATTAATATATCAACCATTAAAAAACATTAAAAAATGAAACAAGTTCATAACTTTAACGCAGGTCCTTGCGTTTTACCAAAACAAGCAATTGAATCAGCAATTGAAGCTATTCGCAATTTTGACAACACAGGAATAGGTATTTTAGAAATATCTCACCGTACACCAGGTTGGGAAAGAATAATGGCTGAAACAGAAGCTTTATGGAGAGAACTACTTAAAATTCCAGAAAATTATGAAGTAATATTTGTTGGAGGAGGTGCATCAACCCAATTCTTCCATGTTCCAGCTAATATTATGAATAAAAAAGCTGCATACCTTCAAACAGGTGTTTGGGCAAAGAAAGCTATTAAGGAAGCTAAGTTTTATGGAGAAGTAGAAGTTGTAGCTTCATCAGAAGATAAGAACTACACTTATATCCCTAAAAACTATACTATCCCAACTGATGCTGACTATTTCCACATCACAACCAACAACACTATTTATGGAACAGAAATAAGACATGATATTGATTGTCCTATTAACCTTGTAGCAGATATGTCATCAGACATTATGTCTCGTCCTGTTGACGTTTCAAAATATGCTATAATTTATGGTGGAGCACAAAAGAACGTTGGTCCTGCAGGAGTAACCTTTGTTATTGTTAGAAAAGATGTTCTTGGAAAGATAGACCGTAACCTTCAAACAATGGTTGACTACAGAACTCATTTCGGAAAAGAACCAAGAGATAAATCAATGTTCAATACTCCTCCAGTATTCTCAATCTTTGTTATGCACGAAACTCTTAAATGGGTTAAAGAATTAGGTGGTTTGGAAGCAATGAACAAGATTAATGTTGAAAAAGCTACCTTATTATATAACGAAATAGACAGAAACAAAATGTTTAAAGGAACAGCTGAAAAAGAAGACCGTTCTATCATGAATGTTTGTTTTGTTATGAATGACGAATACAAAGATAAGGAAGCTGACTTTTTAGCATTTGCTAAGGAAAGAGGAATGATTGGAATTAAGGGACACCGCTCTGTTGGAGGTTTCCGTGCATCAATCTACAATGCTTGTCCAGTTGAATCAGTAAAAGCATTAGTTGCTTGTATGCAAGAATTTGAAAAATTAAACGCATAATTTTAATTATTAGTGGTTAGTGATTAATGATTAATTTTTCCATTTAATCATTAATCATTTACCATTAATCACCAAACATTAATCATTAAAACAAACAGATATGACAAAAGTATTAGTAGCAACTGATAAACCTTTTGCTAAGGTAGCGGTTGACGGAATAAGAAATATTGTTGAAGGAGCAGGATTTGAATTAGCTCTTTTAGAAAAATACACAGATGTAAACGATTTCTATAAAGCTGTAGAAGATGCAGATGCTTTAATAGTACGTTCTGATAAAGTAACAAAAGAAGTTGTTGATGCAGCAAAGAAATTAAAAATTGTTGTTCGTGCAGGAGCAGGATATGACAATGTTGATCTTGAAA
>CAYFWD010000047.1:9538-15274 GCA_964346795.1 uncultured Bacteroidaceae bacterium | reverse complement strand
TTACTCAAGATATTAATTTAATAAGTAGAGTATAAAGAATTAATCGTCTCGTGGTTGGATTATCATTCCCCATTTTCTTTTTGAGGCATTCTTGTCTAATATCTTTATTTCCTCAATTGCATATCTTCCATTTGGATGTATGCCTATTACATTGATTATTCCATTATTTTTCTTCAAAACAACCCTGCTTAAAGGATAGTTATTCTTTCTTTTCCATTGATGAGTAAAACTTTCCTTTGGGTTTTCTGGATTATAGTTTGGACAATCCCAAATATGAACTTCTGTTTGGAATATCTCTACCCAACGATAACCATTATAAGACCAAACTCTAAAGACATTAAGGTTAGACCAGTCTCTATTTACAGACATAAAAGAAATCTCATCTCCTCCATCTCCATCAAGGTCTCCTTCATTAATTAGGAAGAAAACTCCTAAGTCCCCTGGTAAATTAAGTGGAGTTATTTCATCATTATCGGAGAATAGTTTTGTTGCACTTTCATACAGCATTTCATCAAATCCATCTCCGTCCCAATCTCCTCTGATTGCAAAGCGTGTGTTTTCATTCTTATCCCAAACCCATGAGGCAGGGTCGGAAGTATTTTTTATAATATCTGTCCAAGGCTTAATCTTTTCTTCTGCTTGATTTCCCTCAAAATCATTTTGAGCAACTACTGTATTTGTTCCAAAACATAATATTAGAGCAAAAACAATTAAAAGTATCTTTTTCATATTCTGAATTTATTTTGTTTTATATAACTTCTTCGTATCGTAGGTTTTCAATAATATAATTTTGTCTATCTGGTGTATTGTCTCCCATAAAGAACGATAGAACATCTTTTATTCCACTTTCTTTATTCAACAGAACTGGGTCTAAACGAATATCTTTCCCTATAAAATGCTTAAACTCATCTGGTGATATTTCTCCCAACCCCTTAAAGCGTGTTATTTCAGAATTAGCTCCAAGTTTTTCAATTGCTGCTTGCTTTTCTTCTTCTGAATAACAATAAAATGTTTTTTGCTTATTCCTTACTCTAAACAAAGGTGTTTGGAGTATGTAAACATGTCCTGACTTTACCAATTCCGGAAAGAATTGCAAAAAGAAAGTCATCAAAAGCATCCTTATATGCATTCCGTCAACATCGGCATCTGTTGCAATAACAATATTATTATATCTTAGATTTTCTAAGTCTTCTTCAATATTCAAAGCTGCTTGCAATAGGTTAAACTCTTCATTAGTATAAACAATTTCCTTAGTTTTCCCATAACTATTAAGAGGCTTTCCTCTTAGAGAGAAAACAGCTTGAATATTTACATCTCTTGATTTGGTTATTGAGCCAGAGGCAGAATCTCCTTCGGTAATGAAAAGAGTGGATTCTAATCTTCGCTCATCTTTTGTATTATAATGTATTCTGCAATCTCTTAGCTTTTTATTATGAAGACTTACTTTCTTTGCACTTTCTTTTGCAATCTTCTTTATGCTCGCAATATCCTTTCTTTCTTTTTCACTTTGTAGGATTTTCTGCAAAAGACTATCTGCTGTTTCCGGATTTTTATGAAGATAATTATCCAGATTTCTTTTCACAACATCATTTATATAGTTTCTGACAGAAAGCCCTTTACCATCTGGCTCCATATTTATTGAACCAAGCTTGGTTTTTGTTTGCGATTCAAATACCGGCTCCTGTATTCTTAGGCTAATGGCTGAAATTATTCCAGAACGTATATCGGAAGGCTCATAATCTTTCTTATAAAATTCCCTGCATACTTTTGTCAGTGCTTCACGAAAAGCTTGTTGATGTGTTCCTCCCTGTGTTGTATGCTGACCATTCACAAAAGAATAATACTCTTCCCCATAAGACTTGTCGGAATGAGTAAATGCAAACTCAAAATTTTCTTCTCTTATATGAATGATAGGGTAAATAATATCTGAATCTATGTTGTTTTCCAAAAGGTCATAAAGACCATTCCTGGAAGCAAATTTCTTTTTATTATAGGTTATGGTTAAGCCCCTGTTAAGATAAGCATAGTTCCATATCATTTTCTCAATGTACTCATCAAGGAAAAAGTAATTCCCAAACAATTCAACATCGGGAACAAACTCAATAATTGTTCCATCTTCAAGATTAGAAGCTTCTATCTTGTTATCGTTTACTATTTCTCCTTTTGAAAATTCTGCACTCTTTGATTTCTTATCTCTTATAGATTGAACATAGAAATAACTTGAAAGAGCATTTACAGCTTTTGTTCCAACTCCATTCATTCCTACTGACTTTTGGAAAGAAACTGAATCATACTTTGCTCCTGTGTTGATTTTTGAAACGCAATCAACTACCTTTCCCAAAGGAATACCTCTTCCATAATCTCTAACTCTTACTTTCTTTGTTTCTGAATCAATATCTATCTCTATATTTTTTCCAAAGCCCATTGAAAACTCATCAATAGAATTATCAATAACCTCCTTAATAAGAATATAAATACCATCATCTGGCGAAGTTCCATCTCCCAATTTCCCAATATACATTCCTGGACGAAGGCGAATATGTTCATTCCATTTTAATGACTTGACGCTTTCATCTGTATAACTTGCTCTATTTATTTGTTCTTCCATTGTCATAGAATGCAAAAATACAAAAAGTTTTTGTTTGTTGTTTACATTTTCATTACTTTTGCTGTTTGAATAAAAAAACATTTAGTGGTTATGAAACATATTAGCTTTCTTTTCTTATTGATATTGGTTTCTTTTAGTTTTCTTTCCAAAGCTTCAAACTCCCAATATTCTCCACCATCAAATTTAGTTGCCTCCAATATTTATTATGATAATGCAACTCTTTCATGGGATACAAACTCCAATGCTTCTTACTGGATATTATCTTATAATGTATCCCAAAGCAGCACAATAATTGAACAAGTGCTTTCTAACTGTTCCACTCAAATTTTTAATTTGGTTTCTGGAATTACTTATAACTGGAAAGTAAGAATGATAGATAATGTTGGCGATACTACCGATTGGTCGGAGGTTATGACCTTTCAAACTCCAAACGAAACAAGTTCTTGTGATAATATTGCGAGTTTGAGTATTGTGGCAATGGGAACTAATGGAATAACTGTTCAATGGCAATCTAATCCCAATCAAACACAATGGGAAGTTGTTTATGGAGAACTTGGGTCTAATCCGGAATTAGATGGTACAAGAATAATTGTACCTAATTATTTTTATACAATTCCATCCTCTAACCTAATACTTAATAACTGGTATCAAATTGCTGTTAGAAACAAATGCTTAGGAGCAAATAGTGGCTGGTCTTACATCAATACTCGTTATATTTCTAATCAACATTATAATCTACCTGTTCAACAAACCTTTGAAGATGACGAGCAAAACGCAATCTTTGGCTTTGTTAATGGCTCTCTAAATCCTTGGGTGCTTGGCAATGCTTATAACACTACATTAGATGGCAGTAACTCTATTTATGTTTCAACAAATGGAGGCATAAACAATAATTACTACCCATTAGCATCAGCCATTAGCTATGCTTATATTGACGTTTTAATTCCCGATTACGCAACAAGTTTTTATTTGGACTTTAAGTGGAGATGTTTAGGAGAAAACACTAATGACGTGTTGAAGGTTTACTTATTAAACCCTAACTCTACATTAGATATTAATATCTTACCTCAAGAGGTTAACAGGATTGGAGAAGTTGCATATTATAATCAAGCCTCCCAGTGGCAAAGCGAACATATTGAAATACCTGCTGAATACATTGGACAAGTAAGAAGATTAGTTTTTGCCTGGCAAAACAACTCCTCAGTTGGAGGAATAGGAGGAGCAAATGTTGATGATATTTACATTACAGGAAGATATTGTGCCACACCAACCAACCCTACCCATAGCTACGTTTCTTCCAATTATGCAACTCTAAGCTGGAACTTTGCTCAAGGACAGGAAGACTTCAATATACAATACAGAAAGATTGGAGAAACAGCTTGGAATGAAGTAAGTGGAGTAACATCTAATCATATATTAGATAATTTGGACGATAACTCAACATATATATACAGAGTACAGGCAGACTGTGGCTTAGAACAAAGTTTCTTTTCCGTAACAGACACCTTCACAACCCTAATAAGATGCCTTGCTCCTGAAAATATTCATATCACTTCCTATTCTACCGACAGTGCAGTATTATCTTGGAGTGATGACCCAAATGTTACTCAATGGATATTTGAATATGGAGTTGATAATGGAACAAATACCAACTACACAAGAAAGATAATATATTCCAATAACGACACATTAAGAAACCTTAGTCCAGATACATATTATAATGTTAGAATACGTGCTATCTCCCTTCAAAATGATACTTCCATATATTCCGAAACCTATCGTTTCCACACATTATGCAACCATATAACCCAATACCCTTCAAACGAATTAGCCAATAGCATAATATGGACAAATACTGATGGATATAATAACCCATATTCCTGCTGGGAAATAAAAGGAGACACATTGATTTCACCTGTTTACAAACTATCAGAAATAGGATTTGCAGAACTATCATTCAAATTTAAATTCTTAGATAGCGTAGCCTCATTTACAACCACAAAACTCCTAATTACAAATAACGGAAACACTTTCTACAATCTCCAAACACTCCCTCAATCCAGCACATTAGCAACCCATATTGTTGAACTCCCTCAATACGCAAATGAAGACTTTATCCGATTTGCATTTATCCCTCACTACTATGGAGAAGCATCTATTGCCAATATGGAAATAAAAGAATTCAATATAGTTGAAAAATGCAAATCCCCTGCCGAAATAACAATATTGGAATTAAACAACAATAGCGTCTATCTTGACTGGACAGAATACTCCAACAATACAAGCTGGGATATAGCCATAACCGACTCCATAACCAATACCACAACAAGCTTTACAACCACAACCCACCCTTACCTCATCACTAACCTAATTCCTGACCGCCCTTACAAAGTCTGGATAAAATCAAACTGCCAAAACAATTCCGACAACAACTGGACAAAAATAATAATACATACCCTTGAAGAACTCTCCTGCCCTACCCCAACCAATTTCTACGCCTATCATATCCCAAGCACAAAAGGCGATGAAGCCATATTCTGCGGCTGGGACGATTTGGGAAGTGCAATGTGGGAATTACAATACAAACAAAAATACGCAATAGACTGGAACAGCATAATCCTGTTCACAAACCCACAATATGTTTTGAGGAATTTGGACATGGAGACAGAATATATGTTTAGAGTAAGAGCAATATGTTCTGCTAACGATACAAGCTATTGGGCCAACACAGTAAACGTAAGGATAAGTGATTTGGAAGAAGTTATTGACTATTCTTCCCTTATAAAGATTTATCCAAACCCGACCAAAGACATTCTAAACATAGAAACAGAGAGCAAAGCATTTACCCAAACCAATCTAATAGACAAAAGCGGCAGAATATTAAAGAATTGGGAACAACCACCACGCACAATAAACCTTTCCCCATTCCCACAAGGCAACTACTATTTGCAGATAAACACTCCAAAAGGAAAAATAAATAAGAAAATAATCATAGTAAAGTAACGTTTTATTTTAAGAATATAACATTTAGAATATTCAGACTTGTTCTTTTAGGATTAAGACTAAGTTATTTTGTCCTCAAACCAAGTTATTTAGGACTCAGACTTCTTTCTTTTAGTCAAAAAAGC
>CAYFWD010000047.1:0-9438 GCA_964346795.1 uncultured Bacteroidaceae bacterium | reverse complement strand
AAAAAGCGGCTTTTTTGGGTTGAAAAAGCGGCTTTTCAACCCAAAAAGAAGAAGTCTTGGAACAAAAAAAGCAAGTCTAAGGACAAAATAACTTAGTCTAAAAACAAAAAGAAGAAGTTTTAGAATAAAAAGATAGTAAAATTCAATTTAATAACTTTAATATTTATTATTATGTCTATAAGATATTTTAGAAAGAAGATTAGAGTAAATATCAACGGAGAAACTGTTGAGAAATACATTGCTGACATTCAAGAAGAAACAGATTTAGGTTTTGAGAATTTAGCTGAAATGATTGAGAAAAAATCCACAATGTCTCGAGGAGATATTGCAGGAGTATTGCTTGAGGCAGAATATATAATTGCGACAATGATTTTAAATGGGCATCCATTTAATTTGGGAGCATTAGGTACTTTTCGTCCTGCCATACAAGCAACAGCATGCGACACACCAGAGGAGGTTAGCACCAAGACAATCAAGAGGTTTTTTGTTCTTTTCAAGCCTTCAAAATTTTTGAAAGAGCAATTTAAAACAGCCGAGTTCCGCCTTGGCGACAACAAGGTTAGAGAAGTGAAGTATAAAAGGAAGGATTAGAAAGAGAATGTTTTATTGTCTAATCGTTTTTAGTTAACTTTATTATGGTGTTTAGCATTTTTTCTGTTTGAGCGGCACCTTCGCCTAAGATAAAGCCTATCTCCTGAACTTGACGAAGGTTTTGTTGGATTACTTCGGTTACTCTATTGATTATTTCTTGTGGTTTGCTTTCATTGTCATAGAGGTTTCTTACCAAAATACCTACCCTCTTATGTGGGATAAGTGGAAATATTGATACATTTAGCAATCTGTCGGAAAACTCAATATCTTTATTTATATAGGCTTCCTCTCCATTCAAAACAAAATCAATCTGTGTGGATACGTTCTTTGAAACCAAAGTATTTATATTTGCGCCTATCAATCCTGGTATTACTTCATCTATCTCTTTGGCGTCATCTCCCAAAATTTCAACAAATGCAGAGTTTGAATCAACTATCTTCATATTCTCATCAATCATTGCTACTCCTATCTTAAGGTTGTGTATCATCAATGACAGGGCTTTGGAGACTTCTGCGTTTTGGGTTTGTTGTATGTTTATTATTTCTTTTAGATTATTTGCTTCTTCTTTTGAGGATATAAGTTCTTTTGTTGTTGTTTCCAATTGCTGATGAAAGGTGCGATTTCCTTTTTGGGTGTGGGTAAAGCACATATCTTCTGTTGCAAGTCCTTGTGCTATTGCTTCTGCAAGCCCGTGACAGGTTCCATATCCACATGCTCTGCAATCGGTATAACGTCCTTTTGTTTTTTTGTCTAATTTGGCAAATGCTTCTTCCATTTCTTCATTTGTTGGAGTTGAAAGGGTTTGTGTGTCTTCGTTGTAGTTGCATGTCAAATCGGGCAATATGGAATATTTTAGCATATTGTTTTCCCATGTCTTTTTGTCAAAGTTAGCTATTCTCTTCTTTACATATTCTGTTACCAGATTATGTCTTAGAAATTTTTGTCCTTTGGATGAAGAACCTGGTCCAACTATACAGCCTTCACAGAAATAGAGGTTAAAGTTTTTGTGAAACTTATTTCCATGTTTTGCAAATTGTTTAACGGCATCTATTGCATCGTCTGCTCCTTGTGCTGATACGAACTTACCTTCAATAAGTGAGGTTGAGAGTTCGCATGCTTCAACAAAACCTTCTGGTATTGGATATAAGGCTCCCTTAAAGCCTAATGGTGCGTCAAAATCGGAAAAAGAAACTGATTCTTCTCTAATATTTAACTCCTTAAACATCATTCTCAGTTCTCTAAATGACAGCACTGCATCTATCTTTGCAGAGTTTTGATGACGATTAATATCTTTTTTTGCTCCAAGACAAGGCGTAATACTAACTATTTTAATATCTTTTCCATATATATTTCTAAGGACAATTGCTGTTGCTGAGGCTGGTGATACGGTTGTGGTAAGATTATTAACAAGATTTGTTGCATATTTTTCAATATACATATTCATCACTGGGCAATGAGATGTTAGATGATATAGTCCTGAGTTATCATTAGCAATATTAGCTTGATGCTTTGCAACCAAATCTACTCCAAAAGCAACTTCTGTAACGTAATCAAACCCTATTTCTCTAATCATTCTAACAAATTTTCTATAGTCTGTAATATCTTCAAACTCTCCAGCAATTGCAGGGTCACATATTGCAGCTACCTTGTTTTCACTTTTTATTAATTCCTTAACATCTCCTATTGAATCAGCAACATTTATTGCATTAAAGGAACAAGCCTTAATACATGTCCCACAGCCAATACATCTTTCTTCTATTACTTCAGGATATATGCTTTCCTTACTTACTTTTATTGCTTTAACTGGACATTTCCTTACACATGAATAACATGAGGTGCAGTTATTTTTATTAAATGTAAATACATTGGTACTCATAGAATATCTCTTTATTTGAATACAAAACTAATATAAAAATCTAAAACACACAACAAATAGTATTTTTTTATTTGATTTTTCGTCTAAAATATTTGGAAAAATAAAGAATATTATATATTTTTGCACCCTGAAGATGAAAGACTTTATGCATAAATTTAAGATTTATATATTATCAGCTCTATTTGCTATTGGACTGCTTATTAGTCCTACTGTTTCCTTTGAGGAAAGAGTTGATGTTGCAATAAAGTTTGAATCGGGCTTATTGATAAAAGCCAAAGATATTTTTGGTTCTGTTGATACCATAATATCTCTTGCTAAAAACAACTCCAAGACAAATTTAGAGTTTCTTCTATCTGAAAGAAGAAATATAATGTCAAAACTTGACGATACTAACCTTGACTACGAACTATGTTTTTCTTACGATAACAATCCTTTTAATAAGTATTCTTACTATTTTAGCAGGAACCTTCAACGCTATAAAGTAGCAAAATCAATATATCAGCTAAGTTCGTTGCTGTTATAGGATTTAGAGGTATTATGTCATCTTCTAATCTTAATTCAGGAAAGAGATTAGAAAGTATAATATCCTATCATTATTATCAATCTATTTGTTTTAACGCCAAAATATCGTTTTAATGATATGGATAAATTGGGACATAAGCTTTTTTCAATAAGTAATTACAAATAATTTGACAATTTGTTTTTGACATATATAAAAAGCTACTCTAAATTATAGAGTAGCTTTTTTTTTAATTATTCTCTGTAAAACTTCTTTGATTAACTTCTATTTGGGGGTTATAAGTCTTAAATATATTGGAAAATGGTCGCTAATCCCGCCTTGGTATCTATATCCTTTGTAAGTACTAAAAGGAGTTATCAAAGTATGATTAGGATTATTATCTACAAGAAAATCCTTAATAAAGACATGAGAAGATGATGATAAAGTATCTATTTTATGTAATAGCTCTTGTGTTACCATCATTTGGTCAAAATTAAGCATCTTTCCCATATAAACATAGGAGCCACGCTTATTCTTGTCCTTATTCATAAGGTTTACTAACATAGGAGTATGGTTGGTGTATTTTGCTAACTTAAACCCTTCTTGAATTGTTTTATCCCAAGGGTTATCGTTAAAGTCTCCCATTATTAATATATTCTTTTCTCCCTTATCGTAAAGCTCCTTAGCCCTTTTGTGTATTAGTTCAAAGATAGCCTTACGCAAAGGTTTATTCCTATCGTGATTACGTCTTGAAGGAGCATGAACAACAAATATATGTAAAGGCACCTTATTCAATATCCCATTCACATATAAAACATCTCTTGTTGGCTCATCAATTATTAAAGAAGGGTCTATTACTATACTCTCATGCTTTATTACCTTAAACTTATCTTTTCTGTAAAGCATTGCAACATCCATTCCTCTAATATCATTAGAGTTATAATGAATAAAATCATAATTCCCTTTTCTTAGAGGAGAATCCTTACAAAGAGCATTAAGCACCTGGTCATTTTCAATCTCACAAAGTCCAATTATTGAAGGAAGATTACCCTTTGAGACTGCTATATAGGTTTTAGCCAAAAGGTCTTTCTTTAAATTAAATCGTTCCCAATTCCAATTGCGAGGAGAGTTTATTGTGAAATCATCATCTTTGCTAAGAGAGTCATTTGTTGGATAAAAAAAGTTCTCGCAATTGTGGAAAACAATTGTTTCTATTTGAGACTTTAAGAGCTGGGGTAATAGCATAAGAATAATGAAAAAATAATATTTATTATACTTTGGTAGCAATTTACTAATATTTGAAATAAGGGTGTAAAGACTTACACCCTTATTTGTTTTTATTATTGTGGTTTATAGAAAGGCATTCTTACAACAACGGCTTTAAGAAGTTTTTCTCTAACCTTAATATAGATTATAGTGTCTTTCTTGCTCATTGGAGTTTTAACATAAGCTGTTCCTATTGCCTTACCAACAGAAGGAGCTTGCGTTCCAGAACATACTCTTCCTATTACGTTACCTTGCTCATCGCAAACTTCATATCCTTGACGAGGAATTCCTCTATCTATCATTTCAAAGCCAACAAGTTTTTGGCTTACTCCATTTGCTTTTTGAGCTTCAAGATATTCTCTGTCAATAAAGTTATTTCCTTCTTCAAACTTTGTCATCCAACCCAAACCTGCTTCAATAGGAGAAGTTGTTTCGTCTATTTCGTGTCCGTATAAGCAGAAGCCCATTTCCAAACGAAGAGTATCTCTACAGCCAAGACCAGCTGGCATTATTCCAAATTCTTTTCCTGCTTCAAAAACAGCATCCCAAATCTTCAATGCATCTTTTGGAGAAAAATATATTTCACATCCGCCTGAACCAGTGTATCCAGTAGTTGATAATAATACATTATCTACTCCTGCAAAGTTTAAGAACTTAAAAGTGTAATACTCCATATCTTCAATTGGAGTTGAAGTAAGTTTTTGCATAGCTTTTAATGCTAAAGGTCCTTGAATAGCAAGTTGAGCATAAGAATCTGATTCATTAGTAAAATCTTTTCCTGGCTCCAAGCCCATTTCACGAGCTATCTTACTCATCCAATTCCAGTCTTTTTCAATGTTTGCAGCATTAGGCACCATAAAGTATTCTTCTTTACTTATCCTGTAAACCAAAACATCGTCCACTATACCACCTTTTCCATTTGGTAAAACTGTATAAAGGATTTTTCCATCATAAAGTGAATCAATATTATTGGAAGTACAGTATTGAATAAAGTCGTGAGCTTTTGGTCCTTTTGCTCTAAATTCTCCCATGTGAGAAACGTCAAAAACGCCAACAGCATTCCTTACATTATTATGCTCTACTACTAAACCCTCATAAGAGATAGGCATATTATAGCCTGCAAATTCTGCCATTTTCGCTCCAAGAGAAATGTGCTTTTCTGTAAATGGTGTTTGTTTCATATCTTTATTATTATTGATTTATAAATTTAACTCCTTATTATTTGAGAATGCAAAATTAAGCATTTTAATTAGTTATTCAAATCTTTTTAGCTCTAAATTCTCTCCATCCCAAATTGCATAACCACTTTCATTAACCCAATCACTTAAAATAATAAGCTTCTTACCTTCTTCAAGATGGTATTCCTTATTGAGATGGCGATGACCCAAAACAAAATAATCTATAGGCTCTTCTTTAATTTTTTGCTTGCAGAACTTATATATTTCTTCATTTTCTCCCTTATCACATAAATCTTCATAGGAATGTGATTTCCTACTCTTACCTGACCACCAGTTCCCAAAAGCAATTGCCCAGCGAGGATGAATGGATGCAAACAAAAACCTTATTATCTTACAACCAAACAAACTCTTCATAAATAAATACTTCTTATCTGTCTTATCCAAACCATCTCCATGAGCCAAATAGAAAATCTTTCCCTCTATCCTCTCTACTATTTCCTTTGTATAGACCTTCATTCCTATTTCCTTTTGAAAATAATCTCTAATCCATTGGTCATGATTACCCGTAAAGAAATATATTTGAGTTCCCCTATCAACCATTAGGGCTAAAGTACCTAACAAACGAACATAGTATTTGGGAACAACATTTTTATACTCGTGCCAAAAGTCAAATATATCACCCATAAGATAAATAGCCTTAGCATCTTTCTCTGCCTCCAAAAGAAAACGCACTAACTTTCTCTCCCTTTGAAGAGATGATTCATAGTCAGGGCTACCCAAATGAGTATCTGCAACAAAATAATACTTGCTTTTTATCATTTCTTATTTGCTAATTCATTGTTTTGGATAGAATCTTGAACAGCCTTTTGCTTAGCTTCTTCAATTAAAGTTTTAAGTCCTATGGTGTGTTTATTATTTGGATAAGTTTTATAAAGCTCCGCATAAACATCTTCATAAACTTGAATATCTTTCTTTAAGCTAAACAAATAATGACTATCAAAAGAACGATATAATGCAATAATACAAGCCAATGAGCCCTTATTATCATCAAGAAACTTTTTTATTATATCCTTTTGATGAATCTCCAACATATTATATTGGTCTAAAAGCTCAAGCTTAAACTCCTCAAAGTTGGAAGCATACTTGTTTTCATGAAGAGTTTGTCTTATTTCTGCCAAAACAGTATTAGTTTTGATATATTGTTGATTAAGCTCGTGAAGAAGTTCTGAATCCTTTGAATTTTTAATAGTATAGGTAGAAGAAATAGAATTAAAAGAGCCAGAAATAATAATATCTTCCTGCTTTTGAGGAATAAGAGTGATATAATCATTGGGATTACCCATCAAAACAAATATTGAAGGCTCTTTTAACTTATAGTCAAACTTAAAATTCCCCTTCTCATCTATCTTTATAGTATCCAATGGCACCAAGCCTTGACCTGTCATCTCCAAGAAGTAAAGATGCTTTTCTTCACCCCTATCCAAATGACCACTTATACGAAAACTATCCTTTTCTATCTTATCACATCCTGCAAACACAAAAAGCAGAACAATTATCCCTATTATCTTTTTCATTATAAATTTATTTAATCTTATTAGCGTAACTTCTCAACAAATGGTCGGCAATGGTTAGTGCAGCCATAGACTCAACAATCACCAAAGAACGAGGCACAACACATCTATCATAACGTCCTTTATTGTCTATATTATGTATATTTCCGTCCTTATCTATACACGAAACCTCTCCATACAAAGAAGACACAGGCTTAAACCCAACCCTGAAAACAATATCCATACCATTAGAAATACCACCTTGTATTCCTCCAGAATGATTGGTCTTTGTTGAAAAATCACTATTCCAATTATCCAATTGCTCTCTTCCGTACTCCATACAACCCTCAAAGTCATCTCCCAACTCAAAAGCCTTTACCGAAGGAATGCTTAACATAGACTTAGCCAAATCAGCACTTAACTTATCAAAAACAGGCTCACCCAAACCAATTGGCATATTCTTTACCTCACAAAGAATAGTTCCACCAAGAGAATTTCCTTCATTTTTTATCTTTTCAAACTCTTGTTCTATCTCTACCTTTTGAGTAGCATAATCCCATTTCCCTATTTTCTCAACCCTTGCACTTATTGAAATATTATTTTTTTCTTTAAGCAAAAGCTTTGCAATACTTCCTCCAACAACCCTTGATATTGTTTCTCTTGCAGATGCCCTTCCTCCTCCAGAAGAAGATACTATGC
This sequence comes from uncultured Bacteroidaceae bacterium, assembly GCA_964346795.1. GTDB lineage: Bacteria > Bacteroidota > Bacteroidia > Bacteroidales > P3 > UBA10566. Next base: position 1,779 of record CAYFWD010000047.1, on the reverse strand, counting down.
CGTATTTCCCAAAATAAGTAAAATCAGCATGAGAAGGACGGAACAAACCCTCCAATTTCTTGTAGTCTTCCTTATTTTGTCTTTCGTTTTTAATAAAAAATGCTATGGGAGTTCCTAAGGATATATTATTTTCAAGTCCAGAAACAAAAACCACCCTATCATCTTCCACCCTTGGAGTTGAAATACCATCTTTTTTAGGCTTTCGTCTATTGATTTCTTCTTCAACAAAACTAACATCAACAACCAAACCAGCAGGACAACCATCAATAACTCCTCCTACAAAATCGCTATGAGATTCTCCAAAAGTAGTTAATCTAAAAACCTTACCTATTGTATTTCCTGCCATTAATCAATTATTTTATTCTCTAATACCTTGCAAAAATATTGAAAAAAAGAGTTAGAGCAAAGGTTTTTAGAAAATAAAGTAGTAATCAATGCTTTTTTGGGTTGTGTGATTTTTATGGTTATATGAAATTTACTTTTGGTTTTAACTTTTCAACCATTAAACATTTCAACTATTATTAAACCCTTAAACCTTTCAACCCTCGCAAAGCGAGTTATTAATATTATTCTTTAAGCAGTTTCTTTGTTGAAGAAGCTCTTATTGTGTTTATTTTTATTAAGTAAGAGCCGGAAGGAAGGTCGCTAATATTTATTTTTTTCTCATGTGAGTTTATTGGAATTGTTTTTAACCTTATTCCTCTTATATCAAATATCTCTATATTATTAATCTTATAATGGCTCATTACCTTTATAAAATCTTTAGAAGGATTTGGTAAGATGTTGCAGGTATTATCAATATTTATTTCCTTATCCAAACTTAGTTTTGGAACTAAAACAATTGGGAACCAACCTATATGCATTTTCCTATAATAATAATAAATTGTATCTTGGTCAAACCTTGTCCATTGAGTTGAACCTCTTTTTAGCAGGTAGGGAGGTTCGTATTGATAACATCCTCTATCTATTTTTAAACAACTATCCTCTGTAAATGTACATGTATGGTCAAATCTATAAGGCGTTCCTCCTTGAGAATAAGATTGTTCTGTTGGCATATCAACTGCTATATAAAAGTCTTTAAGGAGAAACTGATTATTAAAATAATACTTACCTTGCAATATCTCAAAAATAGTAGGAGATGGTGTATTGCTTGAGCCCAAAAAAGGTAGTTGAGCATATGCTACTTCAACTCCTGATGAATCCATTAAATGAAAATAATGCCAAGTTGGACTCATGCTTGGCATTGTTCCTATTATCTTAGCAGCAACACCAATAACTATTGCTAAAGAATCTAAACTATAAGGCTAAGCATAAGCTCTAATATTTAAAGTATTTGTATCATTAGGTCCAATTGTTGGACTAAAGCCAACAGGAGCAACGTTATATCCACACATTATTCCTAATAATTCATAATGACGTAAAGTAGAGTAGTATCCTGAAGGATCATTAGGATTTAAAAATTCAGATGTGTCCATCCACATTGGGCAATTTAATACTGCAGGAGGATAATATATTATTGTATCGTATTCTTGCTGTGCCTTACCTTGAAGTCCTATCAAAATAAATGCTATAATTAAAACTATTTTTTCATATTTAATTAGTTTTTTATTAGTGCAAATTTACCCTTTTACGTTTATAATAACAAGTAATTTTTCAAAAAAGTAAGTGAAGAAAAAGAAATATTTTTCATTTTATATATTTTCTAAATCAATATCATTAATAAACAAGCATTTAAACAAAACACACAAAGATTTAATTAATGTTTAATTTGGACTTAGT
>CAYFWD010000046.1:0-16278 GCA_964346795.1 uncultured Bacteroidaceae bacterium | reverse complement strand
GCAGGATATTGGACAGAAGGAATTGTAAGCTTTTTATTAAATGGGAGTGTTTTGGCTTTTGGAACACACGAATTTATTACAAAAAACTACATAACAGCATATCTTGGAGCAGGCGGCATATTTAGTGGGCTTTATTTTGGAAGCTATGAGAGAGCGTTGTTTTTAACAAAAAAACGTAACTATATTAACACAAAAGCTTTTAATATTTCAATTAAAGAAGAGATTATAAAATAGAAACTGTTTTAACAAAAAGCAACTATAAAAGGAAGATAACTCTTAACAAAAATAAAAAACATTTTTTGTTCTTAAGAATAAACTTAATAATATGTGTTGTGTTTTTACCTCTAATAGTAGCAGGTATATATGTTTCTTTTCTTACCTATTAAACTCTACAAATGTATCTATTCCATTACTACCATTAATTATTAATTTATCCTTTAAAAAATAATAAGAACTTTTATAGATATAACCATCATAATAAATAAATAATGAATCTTCTTTTGCTTCATATTTATAAGTTGTATTTGCTTCAAGATAATATATAGAATCTATAGAGATTTTAAAAAGATTATTTTCCTCTCCAGCAATACTCCATAATCCAATCAATTTATTCTCTTGATTATAATAGCTTTCTTTAGAATTTGCTTCATTTGTTTTTAATGTATTTTTTCCCCTCTGCAACCTGCAAACAAACATAATAATAATAAATACTTTTTCATTGTTGTGTATCTTTTCGTTGTGCGGGATTTCTTTGCTTTGCAAAGCGACAAAGTCGATAAGTAATCCCGCACTATATTATTATAAGGATTTGTTATCCGATACTTATTCATATATAATTTATTTCACGTGTCAAAGTTAAGGGTTTTATTTTGAATAAGGCAAGATTTTGTGAAAAAATATATTTATTTGCCTTAGTTGAAAAAAGATACCGCAAAATAAAATTTATCTCCTAGATAAATAAATTTTTGCCCTAGATAATTTTATTTATATGCCGTATAATTTTATTTAAGTCAAGTTTATTTTCAAAAAGACTAAGTTTATTTTGAAATAAGTTAAGTTTAATTTTATGTAGTCAAATTACAGAAAATTAGAATCAAATTCTACGGAAATAGAATCAAGAGATAGAAAATTAGAATCAAGTTCTACGGGAGGGTATATAAATATCTGTAAATCAATATGGGGTTTTTGGTTAAAAATAGACTTAATCCTTACCCCAAAAGGACTTAGTCTTATGTGGTCAAGGACTAAGTCCTAAGGGGTATAGGACTTAGTTTTTGGAGTGTGAGGACTAAGTCTAAATTAAATATTAATCAAGCTTTTTTTTGAATTTCAAACAAACTTAAAATGTGCTTATAATCTTTTTTATGGCAGGCTAATGGTTATGCTTAATCCATTATAGGAATAGGATGCCAAATTGTTACAGGAAGATTGGTCTGATTTCCCAAAATTTATAATATTGGTGTGTTCAAAATTGGTCTTAGTGTTTTTTGAATATAGCTTTATATCTCCTGAGATTAACCAATTGCAAGCTCTATTGAAAGCAAAATAAGGCAAGCCATCATTAACTGATTCGGCATTACGAGCAGAGAAAATCCATTTATTGCCTATTAGGTCATAAGCATCTCCTGAGCTATAAAGAAGGTTTAGTGTTTTGTCATCTTGATAGGTTGGGGTATCATATCCTTCTTTATAAAATACGTGTCTTTGGGTTGAAAGCATAAGTCCTCCAAGTGAGGTTTGAATATTTGCTGAATCAATAGTGATTTTTTGGGTTGGGTAGTAAGTATTGTCGTATCTTTTTGTTCTTCCTTCGTTTTTTATTATGAGTTTCATATTGGAGTTAAACTCTGTTTTGAATTCTTTATCGGAGCTTGTAGCATCTAATAAAACTATTGTAGCCATATAGTAGTTGGTAGTCCAAGCCTCAATGATTGAAAGTGAGTCTTTCCAATGGGAAGAAATATTCGCACTAATCTTTCCTTTTCTAAATCTATGGTCAAAACACTCCAAAGTATCTTCTCCAAAGTCAATGGTTAACTTCATTGGATATTCTCCGCTTTGAAGTGGGTCTTGTTTTTCTTTTGTTATGATAGGATAGGTGGAGTTATATTTTAAAATATTTTCTTCATCAATAGCCAATTGAATTAAATGTGCAATATTACTTATTACCATTTCTGTTCCTGCAACTCCTTCTTCAACAGTAAAACTATCTTTTGAAGAGACACTACCTTCTATTGGGTCAATATTATTATCATCTTTACAGGAGAAGAAGAAAATAATGGACATCAGGCTTAAAAATACTGTCGTTTTTTTCATTGTTTTTATGTGTTTTAATGGGACAAAATTAATATTTTTCTTGAAATATTTGGTGGTTTGAATATTTTTTCGGAATTTTGCACTCCATTTTAGAAAAGAGTAATAACATATTAAACACATAATAAACATGTCTAAGATTTGTGAAATAACAGGAAAGAAGGTAATGTCAGGACATAAGGTTTCTCACTCAAATATTAAGACTAAGAGAAAATTTTATCCTAATCTTCATACAAAGAAATTCTTTATCCCAGAAGAAAATATTTGGGTTACATTGAAGGTTTCTGCAGCTGGAATGCGTACAATTAATAAGAAAGGTATTATGGCTTGCTTAGAAGACTCAATAGAAAAAGGTATAATAAAATTATAATACATAATATTTATTGATTAATACTATTTTAAGCTGTCTTCAATCTTTTTGGAGGCAGCTTTTAATTTTATAAAAACAAAGAAATATGAATTATTCATTTGATGTTGAAACAAGGGTAGAATATTATGATACAGACAAGATGGGTGTAGTGCATAATAGTGTTTACTACTTGTATTTTGAAAAGGGAAGAACGGAAACAATGCGTCATTTAGGCTTTCCCTACAATGAAATTGAGAAAAGAGGAATAATAATGCCACTTATAGAGCAGTATTGCAAATATATTTCTCCATGTTTTTATGATGATGTTTTAATTATTAGAACTTTTATTGAAGAAGAGCCTTCAATAAGGTTTAATTTTCGTTATGAGATATATAAAAAGGAGGGGAATATATTAGTTGCACAAGGTTATAATTCCCTTGCTTTTGTTGATATAAATACCAATCGTCCAAAGAGAATACCAGAATGGTTAAAGAAAATTTTAGACGAAAAATTAGGAAAGTAAGAAATAAGTTGTATCTTTGCACCCTCAAAAAAATATTTAATAATTTAAAAGAAAGAGGTATTAATTATGATTATAGTTCCTATTAAAGAAGGCGAAAACATTGAAAGAGCTCTAAAGAAATTTAAGAGAAAGTTTGAAAAAACAGGCGTAGTTAGAGAATTACGTGCAAGAAAACAATTTGATAAACCTTCTGTAATAGCAAGAGATCGTAAGAAGAAAGCTATTTATGTGCAAAAGCTAAGGCAAGAAGCATTAGATAAGTAGTTTACGATTTTAATCATAAATAAAAAGGTCTGAAAATTTGGTTTCAGGCCTTTTTTGTTGTATATTCGCTACGTGAAATTAGATGATTTTATTAATTACTTGGTAACAGAAAAGCATTACTCTTCACATACAGTACTTGCTTATTCAACCGATTTGAAGCAGTTTGAAGAATACATTAAAAAGTATTTTGACAAACAAGAAGCTATTGATGTGAATTCGGAAATGATTAGAGATTGGATAATGCATTTGAAAGAAAACAATATTACTAATCGTTCTATTAATCGTAAGTTAGCTTCTTTAAGAACATATTTTCACTACTTGCTTAAAACAGGGGAATTGACAAAAAATCCACTTCTTAAAATTCTTCCAATAAAAACTTCAAAACGTAATCCTGTTTTTGTTATGGAAAATGATATGGAATACATTATTAATAAGATTGAATATGAGGATAGCTTTGAAGGGATAAGGGATAGGTTAATTATTAATCTTTTTTATGCAACAGGAATTAGAAAGGCAGAGCTTTTGGATTTGGAAGAAAAAGATTTTGACTTTTTAAGGAAGGAATTAAGGGTTATGGGGAAAAGAAGAAAAGAAAGAATAATTCCAATAGAGAATATTGTTATTGATTTAGTAAAAGAATATTTAAAACAAAAAGAGGCTTTAGATATAAAAGAGAAGAAACTTTTTGTAAATGATAAATACACTTTACTTTCAAGAGCTGAATTGGACAAAATTGTGAAGAAATACCTTTCCTTTGCTGATGTTGAGCGTAAATCTCCCCATGTTCTTAGGCATACTTTTGCAACTCATCTTATGAACCAAGGAGCAAATATTATGGATGTGAAGGATTTACTGGGACATAATTCTCTTGAAACTACACAAATTTACACACATAATACTATTGAGAAGCTAAAAAACGTTTATAAACAAAAACACCCAAGAGGTGATAATTAGAAATTACTTTTCTTAAACAAATAAAAAAGGAGGTTTAATATGAACATTAAGATTAACGCAGTGAAGTTTGCAGTAGCAGAAAAACTTGAAGACTTCATCATTGACAAGGTTTCAAAGCTTGATAAATTTCTTCCCGATAATTTAGGAGCAGAAGTAACCTTAAAGGTTGATAAGCCAGAGTCAGAAAACAACAAAATAGTAGATATTATGCTATTGGTAAGAGGTGAAAATCTTTTTGCATCTAAACAAGGTGATAGCTTTGAAAAATGTGTTCAAGATTGTATAGATGCTCTAAAAGCACAAATAGACAAACATAAAAAAGACAGATAGATAGCTTATAATTATAGCATAATTAAAGTTAATTTAAAGCTCCATATTTGAAATATGGGGCTTTTTTTGTTTCTTTGCAAAAGAAATAACATTTATTATATGGAAACAATATTGCAAAATTTAGGTATTAACACAGAGGGTAAGGAAGTTTTTTCTCAAGACTTTATTCATCACTACATTAATTTGAAGCTTGTTACTATGGGCTTGCCAAGCGTTGACGAAGCTTCTGATAGTGAAAAAAACAATGATTTTGTATATGTAATCAAAGGGTTAATTGATAATTATAAAGGAAGAGAAGAGTTGTTTTCTGATGGACTTTGCCCAAGTGACGAAAGAATACAAAGCTTTTTGACAGATTATTTTAAAAATGTTGAAGGAGTTGAAGATGTTAAATTGCCGAGCAAAACATTTACTCTTGATAATTATGGAATAGCGAGAGAATTGTCTCTTCCGAAAGGAGGGGATAAATTTATTTCTGAATACGTTTCTTCATATAAAATAAAGCAAGGAGTTCTACATAACCCAATTAAAGATAGAAGAACTACCAAGGGAGTTTTCCATATTGCTGAAGGAGGATTGCCAATTCCTAATAATACTAAGGCAGTGCCAATAAAAACAGCAAAATATATTTTCCATAAGGCTTTTTCAGAAAATGGAGATATATTAAATATTCCATATACAGCTAATTTAAAAACTCCTGCTAAGAGTTTTGTTTCTTTATTGCTTCGTCCTATTGTATGCCCAGAGGTTAAAGGTGTAACTGAAAGGAAAACAATGGAGATAAGATTTTTTGCACCAGGAAGTCTTGTTAGCAATATTGATTTTATTGAGAGTATATTTGGAAATGCAGGAAGTCCTTATCATTTTGATAATGACCCAGCCTTTGATGTTCTTCACTGGACAGGGCATACAGGTTGTGTTGTTCTTGCTCCTCAACTAACTAAGTTAACAAAAAAAGAAGCAGGGCTTCCTAATATTTCTGAAGCAACTGCTCGTCAGAAAAGAGATGGAATGTGCTGGGAAAAAGAAGATGAGCTTTATAATGATGGACAATCTTTTAAGTTAACTATAAGAACAGAAGAAGGAATAATAGCTACAGTTATTGCAGATAATTATTTTGGCTATTCTAAAAAAGAAATAAAAACAATGATAAGCTACTCCTCTAATCTTTTTGGAAATACCGAAGAAGAACATGCAGGAGGAGCATTGGTATTTCCTGCCTATAACCAAGGTGATTATTATTTAGCAAAACCAACAAAAATTAAATCAAACTTCCAAACTTTAGTTAATAACCTGTCAGATAAAATAGATGTTTTCCCTTCTGGCTATGCTATAGATAAAAAATATAAGAACATTTATTATTTGCCAGAAAATGTAGAGTTTAATTTAAGAACTCAATTGGTAACATGGGATAGAAATGAATCAAAAGAAAAACTAAAACTTCTTCCAAATAATATTTATATTTTACCTAATGGCTCTAAGTTTAGAATGGAGAAATATACAGGGGCTTCTAATTATCGTTTGATAGAGGTTTATGGAGATGGTACTTTTTGTCATAAACCTTGTACCGTTTCTGGAGGAGGTAAGAGTGAAATTTCCAAATCTATTCTTGATGCAATTATAACAGGTTCTTTTTTTGTTAATGATTTTGAAAATGATTTCAAAAAAATAGATGAAATATTTAGGAAAGATTATTCCTCACGCTTTAAAGAAGTTGATGGAGCTATACCTATGAGTAGGTCTTTTTTGGATAGCAAACGTTCTATGGGGTCTGTTATAAAACTATTAAATGTTTCTAGTAAATATACTGATGAGTATAATGATTGGTTAGGAACTATATCTCAATATATAAAAGGCTTAGCTTTTATAGTAAAGCGTTTCTATAAGGAGGAATGGAAAGATGATTGGAGAAAGCATTTTAGTGTAGATATTTTAAATGGTGTTAATGGTAATGAACTAAAATTTGATGATAAGAAAATCTATGCTCGTTATTTACGAATAGGTTTTCAAAAGAATGGAAAATGGAGAACATTTAAACTTCGTCAAGATTATGCACAAGCAGATAAACTTCAAATGGAGGACGATATTAGTGCTTCAATAGTTGTTCCTACTTCCTTATTGAGTAATGTAGGTAAGGCAGTAAGTAATCCAAGTGTAAAGATAACAGAGAACTGTGAGTTCCGCTTCTTCCAACGTCCTGATGATGCAATAATAAGGGGTTACGATAAAAAGGCAGAGGAAGATATTGCAAGTCCAAATACTTTTATATCTAACTTTGAGCCTTTAACAATTGAAGATGCAAAAGAAATAACAGAAGATGTAATTAATTTTGATAATTTCACACCTCCAATGCAAAATCTTATTAAAGATTTTATGGATGAACAAGACCATACTTATTTTGTTTCTTCAGCTCATCCACGTATTGTTAATGGAAAGCCTACTGCAAATGTTCGTTATTTGCAAACAAGGGATGACCTAGTTAATCCTTTTAATAAATATGTAGCAGAAATAGGCATGAGGTTAGCAAGAAACCTAAAGAAAGATGATGATTTATATTTAGTAGTTAATTCTGTATTGCCAGGAAGACGAAATAATCCTAAGTCTGAAGGAATAAGACCACTTGCAGTATATAATCCTATACATTATCAAGAACTCCCTGAATTATTTATGGATTTCATTTGTAGTTTAACAGGAAAATCTCCTTCAACAACAGGTGCAGGAAGCGAGGGAGCTTTAACAAAGGCTGCTTTTAACTCTCTTTGTGCAGTAACAGATTTAAATAATGCTCTTTTATCCTATATACTTACAGGTTATAATGGATTTACAACTCCTGCAGGCCATATTGGTAGCAAATACAAAATATCACATGATATTAGTCTGTTAATTCCAGAACTTTGGTCAAGATTAAATCCAAGAGAGATAGACCCTGAATTTATGATTTATGATAAAGGACTTGAAAAAGTAAATGATTTCTACTATAATGGGAAAATAGTGAAAGCATCAGTTTTGGGATATAGGATAACTAAACATTTCGTAAATCACTATTTTGGAAGAGTATTTGAAAATCCTAATGTAGTTTTTGAAGATGATATGCTTCAACCAGAACTTCAAAGTATGGACGAATTTGTCGAAGGAGTAAATAATATTGTAGAAAATTATAGTATTGTTGCAAAGAATTACTTTGAAGACTCTTCTGTAGAAAGAGCAATTCCTCCTTTAAAAGCTTTGCTTTATATTATGGTTTATGGAGAATATGAAGGAAAGAAAATTGAAGACAAGGAAATAAGAGAAATGTTTACTAGAGATTATGTTTTAAATAGTTTTTGGTATAAAGAAAGATTGAAGGCTAAGCAAAATTATGATATAGCCTTATGGCAAAAGCATAAGAAATACTTAGATGATTTTCTATCAAAAGCAATAAATATTACCGAAGAAAAACGAATAATTTTAGAAGATAAGCAAAGAGAAATAGAAAGAAGACTTTCTTATTATGCTTCTTCTGAATATTATAATACACTTATAGGAACAATAGGAAAGGATATTCTCTAATCAAAGCGAATACTCTTAATAGGGTCAATATTACTTATACTTCTTGCAGGAATTAAAAGTGCAGCCAAACATATAACTATGGTTGCTACATTAACTATTATTATTTGAAATGCAGAAATTTCAATAGGGACAGAATTAAGAAAATAGCTCTCTTGATTTAGTTTAATAATATTAAACCTATCCTGAATAAATGCAAGTCCTAAAGCTAAAGCATTTCCAAATAAAAGTCCTTTAAGAATAATATAAGTAGCATTATATAGAAATATATTCATTATACTTTTGTTGGTAGAGCCCATACTCTTCAAAACTCCAATAGTGGTTGTTTGTTCAAATATTATAATTAAAAGAGTTGAGGTAATGGTAACAATAGAAACCAACATCATTATAATTAGAATAAGAATAACATTGCTATCTAACAAATCAAGCCACGAAAATAAATTAGGCTCAATTTTCGAAATAGTTTGAATTGTTTTATCTTTATCCAAAGAGTAATAAACTTGTTCAGAGGACTTATCTAATAAAGAAAAATCTTTAAGCAAAACCTCATAGCCTTCAAAGGTATTACTATCCCAAGCATTCAAACCCTGAACTTGTGCAATATCACAAATAACAAACCTTTCATCATAATCACTTAACCCTGTTTCATAAACTCCCACAATATTAAAAGCCCTTGCTCTATAATTATTGTCAATATAGAAAAACACCCTTAACTTATCTCCAATTTCCAAATCAAGCTTGTCGGCAATCTCCTTAGAAACTAAAGCTTCAGAGCCTTCTTGAGAGTTAAGTTTTATAAATCTTCCTTTATTTAAGTAGTGATGAAAGAATGTAGTGTCATAATCCATATTAACCCCCTTCAAAATAACTCCCTGAAAGTCTGTCTTTGTTTTAATAACTCCTCCCTTAGTAGCAAAAGGACTAATAGATTTAACATTTTGAATCCTTAGTATATTTTCTTTTTCGTTTTCTGTTAAAGTAACTCCTTCAAGGTTTTCTGTAAGTCTTAGGTCGTATGGAACAATTTGAATATGAGAAGCAAAACCAACAATCTTTTCTTTTATTTCTGTCTTAAAACCTTGAAGTATTGAAATAGATAGAATCATTACAGCCACTCCAAGTGTAATGCTTAGTGTTGCAATAATGATTATGGGGCGAGAAAGTTTTTTCTCCTTGCGTTTAATTAGTCTTTTGGCAATAAAATACTCGTATTTCATTTTGCAAAAGTACATAAAAACAAATTATGATTTATAAAAGAAAGGAGTTTAATTGATGTAAAACAGATTAAGTTATTGAAATTAGCTTTCAACTTTCTTTATCTTTTAAGAATGTGCAAATTAACATAATGTAGTTAATAAGTTTTTAGAGGTGGTAGTTTGATTAATAAATTAATGAATACTTTTGCAGTGTAAATGGTTCTTAGAATACAATGTTTTGTATTTGGGATTAAAAGAGAATGCTGTGTAAATCGGCAACAGTACCCGCTGCTGTAAGTTTCGTATTGTTATACACAAGCTGTTTTTATAATCTTTGCCACTAACCAAAATAGGTTGGGAAGGCTTAAAAACAGGAAACAAGTCAGAAGAACTGCCATGTTACAACTTTATAATGAGGTAGCTTTCGGGAAGAGAGGCTAGCTAATAATAATTGTTTTTAAAGCTACCCATTGTTTTATAATTTACCTTTGATATTTGTAATTAGACTAATATCAATAAATTGAATTTAAATTTTATTAATATAAATAAAAACATTAGGGTTATGAGTAATTCAGAGTTAAGTATTATTAAAAGAGATGCTTCTGTTGAGCAGTTTTCTATTGAGAAGATAAAAAATGCTATAACTAAAGCTTTTATATCTGTTGGCAATTTTCCTACAAATGAAATTATGGTAAATATTCTTTGTAGGCTTAATATATACAACGGAATAAGTGTTGAGGAAATTCAAAATCAAGTTGAAGTTGCTCTTATGGCAGAAAAGTATTTTAATGTTGCTAAGGCATATATGCTTTATCGCCAAAAGCATACTGAAGATAGGGAAGTAAGAGATAAACTGAAATTTCTTATTAGTTATTGTTCTGCAAAGAATGCTGCATCTGGTAGTAAGTACGATTCAAATGCAAATGTAGAACATAAGAACATAGCAACACTTATCGGAGAATTACCAAAAAGTAACTTCATACGCCTAAACAGGAGGTTATTATGTGATAGACTTAAGGAAATGTATGGTAAGGATATTGCTGATAAATACTTAAAATTATTAAATTCTCATTTTATATATAAAAATGACGAAACAAGTCTTGCTAACTATTGTGCAAGTGTTACTATGTATCCTTGGCTAATAGGAGGAACACTTTCAATAGGAGGCAACTCCAAAGCTCCAAGTAATTTGAAGAGTTTTTGTGGTGGCTTTATCAATATGGTCTTTATGGTTTCCAGTATGCTTAGTGGAGCTTGTGCAACACCAGAGTTTCTTATGTATATGGACTACTTTATAGGCTTAGAATATGGTAAGGATTACTATAAAAGAGAAAATGAAATAGTAGATTTGTCAAATAAGAAAAGAACCTTAGGTAAGGTAATAAAGGATTGCTTTGAACAAGTTGTTTATTCTATCAACCAACCAACGGGAGCAAGGAATTTTCAAGCAGTATTTTGGAATATATCTTATTATGATAAATATTATTTTGAAAGTATATTTGAGGATTTCATATTTCCAAATGGAGAAAAGCCCAATTGGAACTCTTTATCTTGGTTACAAAAGTATTTTATGGAATGGTTCAATGAGGAGAGAACAAAAACAACGCTTACATTCCCTGTTGAGACTATGGCATTGCTAACAAAGGATAATGAGCCTTTAGATAAAGAATATGGAGACTTTACAGCCCTAATGTATAGCAAAGGACATTCTTTCTTTACTTATTTAAGTGATAATGCAGACTCTTTAAGTAGCTGTTGCAGACTCAGAAATGAAATTCAGAATAATGGATTTAGTTATACATTAGGAGCAGGAGGAGTATCTACAGGCTCAAAGAGTGTGCTAACAATAAATATTAACAGATGTGTTCAGTATGCTGTAAAGAACAAAATGGACTATCTTGATTTCTTAGGAAAGGTTATAGATTTAGTTCATAAGGTACAGATAGGATATAATGAAAATCTCAAGCAACTTCAAAGTCAAGGAATGTTGCCTTTGTTTGATGCAGGATATATTAATATTAATCGTCAATATCTTACAATAGGAATTAATGGATTAGTAGAAGCAGCGGAATATATGTCAATTCCTATTAAAGATTCTTTAGAGTATAGGGAATTTGTAAAATCTATTCTTTCTCTTATAGAAAAGTATAATAAAAAATATTCTTCCAATGGAGTTATGTTTAACTGTGAGATGATTCCAGCAGAAAATGTAGGGGTAAAACACGCAAAATGGGATAAGGAAGACGGCTACTATGTGCCAAGAGAATGTTATAATAGCTATTTCTACATTGTAGAGGACGAGAGTCTAAACATTATAGATAAGATAAAACTTCATGGAAAAAACTATATAGAACATCTTACAGGAGGCTCAGCTCTTCACCTTAATTTAGAAGAACATCTTTCAGCTCTTCAATATCGCAAACTTCTCAATGTAGCCTCTAAAGAAGGATGTAACTATCTTACATTTAATATTCCAAATACTATATGCAATGAATGTAAAAACATAGATAAAAGATATTTGAAAAGTTGTCCTAAGTGTGGAAGTAAAGATGTGGATTATTTAACAAGAATTATAGGCTATATGAAGAGAGTAAGTAATTTTTCATTGCCAAGACAGAAAGAAGCAAAGGAAAGATATTATCATAAAGTGAACTAATATGCTAAAATACTTTAACTACGATATTGTTTTTCAAGAAATCCCTGATGAAGTAACTCTTGCAATTAATTTAACAAATTGTCCTAATCGTTGTGAAGGCTGTCATAGTCCATATTTGCAAGAAGATAGAGGAGATGAGATAACAGAAGAGGTTTTATTAAACCTTTTGGATAAATATGCTTATTGCATAACTTGTGTTTGTTTTATGGGAGGAGATAATTTACCTAAGGAAGTTAATCGTTATGCGAGATTTATACATAATATAAAGCAATATAACTTAAAGACAGCTTGGTATTCGGGCAAGGAAAACATTAATAAAGATATTTTATTAGAGAACTTTGATTATATCAAGATAGGTGCTTATAACTATACTTTGGGTGGGCTAAACTCAATAACAACTAATCAAAAGCTATATAGGGTAACAGAAGATAAAGAACTGGAAAATATCACTTTTATGTTTTGGAAGAAAAATCTTTTATAACACTTGCATTAAATAGCATAATTGAAGCAAAGAAAATATAGAACATTCTCCCAGCTATATTGTCTAAAGTGTCTTCTGTTATCATTGATATGGTGATAATAAAAAAGAATGCAAAGTAGAAATAATTATTAATTAATCCTGATTTGACAGGAGGGTAGATTAGCCAAAATAAGAATAGTATAAGTCCCAAAATACCGAAGGTAGAGAATACATTTAAGTATTGATTGTGAGATTTATGTCCAGAGCCACTTAGTTGAGAGTTCCTAAATGAAAGTTCTTTTGCAAACTCTTCTACAAAATCTCCAGTGCCAACTCCCAAAAGGAAGTTCTTTTTTATTAAAGATAAAGAATTACGCCAAAGTTCTACTCTTTGCAGCTCTGAAGAATGTAGGATTTGTCCTGTTTGTTTGAAAGAGTTTAGTTGATAGAAAGTTTTATAAAGGCGAGGACGTAGTGAGAACTTTTCAGTATAAACTTTGTTGGCAATTCCATTTTCTATGTTTTCAATATCTTTGTCAGTAAGCTGCTCAAATCTTTTTGCATCCTTATAAGGAGATATGGAATTCATATATCTAAGCAAGATATTAAAGTTTTCTCCTATTTCATTTCCCGTTCTTTTCTTCCAAGATTCCTTTATCTCTTCAAAATTACACATCAAGTAAATATAGTTTCCGTTTTCAATTAGCTTTATATCCTTTAAATTGAGATAGTCATTTCCATTAGGAGTTTTTGTAAAAAGAGGCTTGGAGTAAACTTTGTTGGGGGTAAAGAAAAGTTTGTATTCTCTTATAAACCAAAGAGAAGAAAGAATAATACTTAAAGAATAAATACCAAGAATAATATATCTTGTTTTGCTTTTGCTCTTTTTGATAATCCAAAAAGGAATATAGAATAAAGCAAATAGAAAAAGGATAAGAATACCAGTGATTGCTTGAGTAATAATAAGATAGGTTGTAAACCAAATTAAAATTATAATTGAGGCAGTTTTGTAAGAAGAAGAAAGAGCTTTCCAGTGAGTTATAATAAGTTTTGCAATAATTAAGATAACAAAGACAAGATTTAGCGAGAAACGAATATGAGATGTTGAAGGAATAAGGTTTCTAAGGTCAGGATAATCATTGCTTAGAAGATTAATACTTCCCCAAATTATGCCAATAAGAAGAGAAAGCACATAACCCACAAAGACTATTTTTATACTATCTTTTCTTATAGGCATAGCCAAAACACCAATAGGAACAGCCAAAAAGGCTAACTTCCTTACTAATTCATTAAAGCCAAAGCTAAGATTATCTGTCCAAATTAAACCAATAATATGTAGAAAGTAAAAGCTTAAAAGAATAATTAGAATATTTTTTTGCTCTTTAATTCTTTCCCATTTTTCTTTCCAAGAGCCAATAAGAAGAAGTCTCACTAAAAGCATCACAACTCCCAAATTGATTAGAAATATTGAAAGACTAATCCCTGCAACACAAACCAATAGGGTTAAAATATCGTAATAATAAGAAAAATTTCTTTTCATTAATTTCTTTTAAAGGGTATTTATAGATTTATCAAACGTATTTTAGTTAGAAATATTTCAAATTCTTCTTTCTTTTTTTATACCTTTGCAACTTTAATTCAAATCAATAACAAATTAATAAACTTATGAAAAAATTAGCAGTAATAGCCTTTGGAGGTAATGCACTACTAAGAAGCGGACAAAAAGGAACATATAAAGAACAAATTAATAACGTAACCGAGACTTGCGATAGTTTGACCAACCTACTAAAACAAGATTATAATATTGTAATTGGACATGGTAATGGTCCTCAAGTAGGAAATGTTTTGTTGCAACACGAGGCAGGAAAGAAAAAATTCAATATTGAGCCAATGCCAATGGATTTTTGTGTTGCCGAAACACAAGGCTCAATAGGTTATCTTATAGAACAAGGCTTTAGAAATGTTTTTGCAAAAGAAAAAATAGACAGAAACGTTGTTTGTTTATTAACTCAAGTTGTCGTTGACAAGAATGACGCTGCTTTCCAAAATCCTCAAAAACCAGTTGGACCATACTACAAAAAAGAAGAAGCCGATGCTTATGCACAAGAAACAGGAGCAATCTTTAAGGAAGACCCTAAGGGAAATGGTTGGAGAAAGGTTGTTGCATCACCGAAGCCTATAAAGATAACCAATGTTGAATTAGTAAAAGAACTTGCTCTTGAAGGAAATGTTGTTGTTACAGTTGGAGGAGGAGGTATTCCCGTTATAGAAGAGAATGGAATAAAAGGAGTGGAAGCCGTAATTGACAAAGACCTTGCTTCGGCACTAACAGCAGTAGAGATAGGAGCCGATGAGTTTTACATACTTACAGATGTTCCAAAGATATATATTAACTTCCGTAAACCTGGTGAATTAGCACTTGATGTAATAACAGTAAAAGAAGCAGAGGAATATCTTGAACAAGGACATTTTGCAGAAGGCTCAATGGCACCAAAGGTCAGAGCAGCTCTTCATTTTGTAAAGAATGGCGGAAAAGAATGTATAATTACCGAAGCAGGACAATTAGGCAACCCAGACTGCGGAACAAGAATTGTTTGGTAGGATAATTACTTTCAAAAACCTTATAAATAACAAAGAGAAGTCGTTTTGGCTTCTCTTTTTTTGTAAAAAGAAATTTTAATATAGATATTGCGGCATCAAAACGAAGTTTGGACGGACTTAAAACGAAGTTATCACGACCTTAAATCTTCGTTTTTACGAGGTCGAAATGCCATTTCATCTTGACGAGATGGCATTTCGTTATATATGAGATGCCATTTCATGACAACGAAATGCCATTTCGACTTCACTAAGTCTTCGTTTTAGTGTCGTCCAAACTTCGTTTTAAGGTCATAAAAACTTCGTTTTGGTTTCATCAAGTCTTGGTTTTAGAATAATAAAGGCTTTATTTATATGGTTTTTTCTGCCTTTTATATGTTTTGTTTCAGTCTTTTTGATTTAAGTTTCAAATTATTTGGCAGGTTGGAAAGATTATATTTCTTTGTTATGAGAAAAAGAATTATTTTTGCAAGCTAATAATATATAAACTCATTATTTTTATTTGTTCTATGTTTGAAAGTTTAAGTGAAAGATTAGAGAAATCGTTTAAGATACTGAAAGGTCATGGCAAGATTACCGAAATTAATGTTGCAGAAACATTAAAAGAGGTTAGGAAAGCTTTGATTGATGCCGACGTTAGTTATTCCATTGCTAAGGAATTTTGTGATACTGTGAAGCAAAAGGCTTTGGGTAAGAATGTTCTTACTTCCATTGAGCCAAGTCAGCTCATGATTAAGATTGTTAATGATGAACTTACTGAGCTTATGGGTAAGGAAGCTCAGGAGATTAACATTAAAGGCTCACCTGCCATTATCCTTATTGCTGGTCTTCAGGGTAGTGGTAAGACAACTTTTTCTGCTAAGCTTGCTAACTATCTAAAGACAAAGAAAGGAAAGTCTGTTTTGCTAACGGCTGGTGACGTATATCGTCCTGCTGCTATTAATCAATTGCAGGTTCTTGGAGAACAGATAGGTGTTGAGGTATATACAGAGGAAGTAAAAGACCCTGTTTTGATTGCTACGAATGCTGTTAAGACTGCTAAGGATAAGGGTATTAATGTTGTGATTGTGGATACTGCTGGTCGTTTGG
>CAYFWD010000045.1:0-16346 GCA_964346795.1 uncultured Bacteroidaceae bacterium | reverse complement strand
CCGTCGTGCGGGATTTCTTGCTGAGGCAAGCGGCAAGCCGATAAGTACTCCCGCACTATATTACTATAAGGATTTAAAATCCGTAACTTAATTTACAACAATAATTCAAAGGATAACATATCCTAATAATAAAAAAGTGCGGCATAACATTTACCGTACAACGAAAGACTTCAAATTTCTCAATTACTTAACCCTAATACTTTGCCCTACTTTAATAATAGGTTTCTTTCTATTAATATTGTTTAGTTCAAATATTGTATTCATAGGCACATTATACTTTCTTGAAATAGAAGATATGGTTTCTCCTTTTCTTACTTTATGCCACTGTGCCTTTGGTTTGATTTCTTTTTTACTTTCTTTTTGTTTGTCTTTTTGTTGGTTTTGTTGATTTGAATTTTCTTGAACAACTTCCTCACTGCTTACAGCAGTTTGTTCTGCAAATGGGCTTTCTTTTTTTTCTTTTTTTGTTACTTCTATTTTTTCTTTTTTATAAATACTTAGTATTTTGCCTGCTTGTAGTATCTTTTTATTCCCATTCCATCTTTTTAAATCACCTACACTTACTCCATAACGTCTTGCAATTAATGTCCAATTTTCACCTTTTCTTACTTTATGGGTTAGCTTTACTTCTTTAGTTATGTATTCTTTTTCTTCGTATGATTTGCCAAAATACTTTTCTTTTTCATACTCAGCAATACTATCTTCTAAAGAAATAAATGTATTTATATGACGAAAAGGAAGTTTTAGGCTGTAATCATCTTGAGTGCCAAAAATAATATCTCTTTTATATTGTGGGTTAAGGTCTTTTATTAGTTCAAAAGGAATATTAAGTACTTGAGATATTTGTTCAAAATGAACATCTCTTCTTACCATAACAGTATCGGTGGAGACAGGTTTAGATAAAACAGCAGGAGCTATATTATGTTCTTTGTAATAATTCATAACATAGCATGCCGCAATATATGCAGGAACATATCCTCTTGTTTCTCTTGGAAGAAAATTATAGATTCCCCAAAAATCACTCTTCCCAGAACGACGTATTGCCTTATTAACATTTCCTGGTCCACAATTATATGCGGCTAATGCTAAATGCCAGTCCTTATATATTCTGTATAGGTCTTTAAGATAGCGTGCTGCAGCAACAGATGATTTTATTGGGTCTTTTCTGTCATCAACATTTGCATTTATTCTCAAGTCATACATTCTTCCTGTAGAATACATAAATTGCCATAAGCCTGTCGCCCCTGCTCTTGAAACAGCATTTGGATTTAGTGCTGATTCAATTACAACTAAGTATTTTAATTCGTGAGGCATTGAATATTCATCAAGTATTGCTTCAAATATAGGGAAATAATATTTACTTAAACCAATCATTACGCCTACTCTTGCTCCTCCTTTATCTATATAGTATTCTATAATATTCCTTACTTGTCTGTTATAGGTTAGCTCTATTGTACTTGGCAAAGCTTTAAGGCGTCTTGCAATAATTGAATCTGAAACATTGCTTACAGAGGTTGGAGAACATAAATTATCTGATGCTCTATCGTAGTTGGCTTTTATTACTTTTGTGTTTTGCTTTATGTAATAAGATGTAAGAAGAGAGTCAAAATTGGTTTCAAAATTGCGAATAACATTCAGTTCAGATTCTTTTTGAGAGAAAGAAACAAGGGATATAAATAGGCTAATTATTAAGAGTGTCAGTTTTTTAGTCTTATACATTATATTAATAGTCTTTTATTTCAGGGGGTAAAATTACAAAAAAACGATTAATAAACGTAAATTCTTATTGATTTATTATTTTTTGTACCTTTGTAGCCTATTAATTAAAAAGAATACAAAGATATGAATATAGTTATTCCAATGGCAGGAATGGGTAAGAGAATGCGTCCTCATACCCTAAGCGTACCTAAACCTTTAATTAAGGTAGCTGGCAAACCAATTGTTGAACGTTTGTGTGAAGATATTGTTGAAGTTTGTAATGAAAAAGTAGAAGAAATAGGTTTTATCATTGGTGATTTTGGCAAGGAAGTAGAACAAATGTTACTTGAAATAGCTAATAGATTAGGAGCAAAAGGAAAGATATATTATCAAGAAGAACCTCTTGGAACAGCTCATGCAATACTATGTGCTAAGGATAGTTTGAAAGGAAAGGTTACCGTTGCATTTGCCGATACTTTGTTTGATGCTGGCTTTAAGTTGAACACTCAAAGAGATGGAGTTATCTGGACACATAAAGTGAAAGACCCTTCAGCATTTGGTGTTGTGAAGAAAAATTCAGATGGAACAATTGATGGGTTTGTTGAAAAACCAAAGATTTTTGTTTCTGATGAGGCAATAATAGGAATTTACTATTTCCTTGATGGAGAAAATTTACGTAAAGAACTACAATACTTAATTGATAATAATATTAACAAACAAGGAGAGTTTCAACTTACAGATGCTCTTCAAAATATGCTTGATAAGGGTTTAAAGTTTGTTACAAATGACGTTAAGGAATGGTTAGATTGTGGAAATAAAAACGCTACAGTGAATACTAATCAAAGAATACTTGAAATAAAAAAGGATGTAGAAAACTTAGTTTCAAGAGATATAAACTTAGTTAATTCGGAAATAATCCCTCCTTGTTTTATTGCTAAAGGAGCTAAAATTACTAATAGTAAGATAGGGCCACATGTTTCAATAGGAGAAAATACAATCATAAATAATTCTATTATTACTAATTCAATTATACAAAACAGCTCCGAAATATTAAATACTCAATTTGCCAATTCTATGATTGGAAGCAATGTAAAGGTGGAAAGTAGAAAGACTGAAAACAAAGAAATGAGTGAACTAAACTTAGGAGATTATTCTGAAATACTGCTATGAGAGGATTAAGAAACTTAGTTTTATTGCTTAATGTTCTTATTATCTTAGCTTCATGTTCTTCAAGTAATAAATCACTTAAAAGAGCTTCAAATTCTTCAAGTAAAGGATATTCCACCAAAGAATTGAAGATTGATGGAGTCTTTTTAGATGCTTGCACTCAAAAACAATTGGGTAATTTGGATAAGGCAATTGAGCTTTATGATGAGGTTATTGCTTCAAATCCCAATTATGCATCTGCCTATTTTGAGAAAGCAAGTATTCTTTTTAGCAAGAAAGATGTTAAGAGTGCAATAGAGCTAACTCAAAAGGCAATATCTCTTCAACCAAAGAATCATTGGTATCGTTTGCAGTTAGGGGAGATATATCTTCTTATGGCAGACTATGAAAATGGAGCTAAAGTGTATGAGGAGTTAATAAAATTAAACCCTGATGAAAAGGATTATTATTATCAACTTCTTCAAATATATACTCAAGCTTTTGATGAGAATAATACTATAAAAACTATTGGTAGGATAGAGAAGAAATGGAGTTCAACTAATGAATTAATCTTGATTCAAAAGCAGTGTTATGCAATATTTGCAGAGGCAAATATGAAGAAAAAGGACTATCAAAATGCCCTTAAATACTATCAGAAGATTGAGGAGTTAGACCCAGAAGACCCTTATATTCATGCCTCATTGGCTAACTATTATCTTATACAGAAAGATAAGGAAAAGACTTTCTCAAACTTAGTTAAGTCGGTTGCAAACAAGGAGCTTGATTACAAAACAAAAATACAAGTATTGATTGCTGTTTACGGAAATAGTGTTGATGAAAACCAAGAAGACTTCAATCATTTCTTTACTCTCTTGCAAGATATGTCCAAACAATATCCACAAGAAAAGACCATTTGGGAACTCCTTGCAACAGGATATACCAGAAATCAAGACTTCAAAAAAGCAGAAGAAAGTCTTAAAAACGCTATTCATTTAGGCAATATACCAAAGACATATCAGCCCAATAACTACCAGATATATCAAAGTCTTCTCTTCCTCCAAAGCCAATTGGAAGAGAGCGATAGCTTGATTTTATACGCCCAAAAAACAATAGAACTATATCCCGAACAGCCCATCCCATACCTTCTTCTTGGAGCAAATCAACTCTACAAAAACAATCTTTCGGAAGCCCAAAAAGCATTAGAACAAGGTTTGGAAATGGTGGTTGCAGACTCAATACTATTAGAAGAGTTCTATTCCAATCTGGCACAGGTACACTACCAAAAGAAAGAATCGGATAAGGCATTTGCCTATTTTGATAAGGCTCTTGAGCTTAATCCTAATAACTATATAGTGCTTAACAACTATGCATACTACCTTTCTGAAGAGGGTAAAAACTTGGATAAGGCACTCCAAATGTCAAAGAAAGTAGTTGATAAATACCCTCAAATGCCGACCTATATTGATACTTATGCATGGGTGCTTTTCAAAAGAAAGGAATACAAAGAAGCATATAAGGCAATGCAAAATATAATAAATCAAAAGGAAAAATGGAGTTCTACAATAACCTTGCACTATGAAGAGATACTTAAAGCACTTGAAAACCAATAGGAAATATCTTGTAATAACACTTCTTATTACCCTTGTTTTATCTTCCTGCAACAAAGATAAACCAACAAAATACACCCTTGATGGAATTACGCAAGGTAGCTATTACCATATAGTTTATTTTGCAACTAATGAACAAAATCAAAACGTTAAGCAAGATATAACCAAGCTTTTAACCCAAATAGACAATAGCCTTTCGCTATGGAATGAAGGAAGTTTGATAACCAAAATTAACCTTAATCAAGACCCAATCTTAGATTCTTCCTTTATAGACTGTATAAACTGGAGTCAGAAAATCTCCCTTCTAACTGATGGATATCTTGATTGCACAATAGGCTTATTGGTAGAAAAGCACGGCTTTGCAAAGAAAGAACAAGAAATTCTAAGCCAAGAAACCATAGACTCACTACTCCAATATGTAGGCTATAAAACTATAAAGATAGAGGCTGGGAAACTCCTAAAAACTTATCCTCAAACCAAGATAGACCTTAACGCAATTGCACAGGGATATACAACAGACAGAATATCTTGGCTATTAAAAAGTAAGGGAATAAATAACTTTATAGTTGATGTTGGAGGCGAGGTAAGGGCAAGCGGCACTAAGGAAAAGGGCAATGTTTGGCTCTGTGGCATAGAACAGCCAGCCCAAAACAGCCAATCCGAGCGTTCCTATAAGGTGTTTTTGGAACTTCAAGATGAGGCAATAGTAACCTCAGGAAGCTATCGCAAATACCATGAAGACTCACTTGGCAGACGCTATTCTCACGCAATAGACCCTTTCACAGGCAAGAGTGTAACACATAATTTGCTCTCTGTTTCGGTGGTAGATACTTCTGCAACCTTTTGCGATGGCTTAGCAACAGCCCTCTTGGTTATGGGGTTGGAAAAGAGCAAAGCCTTTCTTACCGCCCATCCAAACCTCAAGGCTCACTTCATATATTTTGAAAACAACCAGTATAAAACCTATACAACACCCAATCTAAAACTTAGAAATATATAAGCATAAGCCTAAGTTGAAATATCATATTGCTCTTTTTACTATATGTATTATGGGCATAATGCAAACTACATATTGCCTATATGTTATAACATCTTAGATGTATGGACTTCAAGTCTTTTAATATTATAATAAAAAATTTAGGCGTTTTTGCTTAGAGAAAATAGAGATTTTAAGGTTTTGAGGTCTTGCTTTTGTGGGAGGAAATCTTTGAATTTTATTTTAGTTAATCGGCGAAAATAGAAATATTCTATAAGGAAGATTATGGTATAGGAGGCAGATGTTGAGATAGCTGCTCCTGTGATTCCATAGTGAGGAATTAGCAATATGCCAAGTACGAAAGTTGGGATAAGTCCTATGGATGAGGCTATTGTGGCTATATGGAAGTTTCCTTTTGAAGCAAGGTATTGGGTTAAGGTAGTTGTGGTATTTAGAAGAAGTACCCCAAGGAAAAGGAGTTGTATTATAGATTTGATTTGTGAAAATTCTGCTCCAAAAACAAATATATAGAAGCTCTTAGGTAAAAGAGATAGGGTTGCAAGAGCAATAAAAGAGAGAATGATATTTGTCTTTGTGAGTAGTATGGTTATTGCTTTTGAGTATGCTTCATCTTTGGAGTTGGAAAGGCGTGAATACTGAACTAAGGCAAGGCTTGAGGAGAATAAGAGGGTTGATTCTGTAAGACTTATGCCGTTTGAAAAGACGCCAAGAGCTTGCTTTGAGGAGTATATGGCGATAAGATAGAAGGACATTCGGGCGTTTAGTTGTTGAGATATATTGCCCAATTGCTTTATAAAACCGAGAGAGAAAAGAGTTTTGAACATTTTAGGATTGAAGCATTCTTGTATTCGGAGCATCTTGTATTGGTCTTTCAAAAGGTATATTCCATAAATAAAACTTAAGAAGTATCCTATCAATAGGGAGTTTATGTAGTCGGTAATAGTAGTAAATTGACCTAATATTATAAGTAGAATAATGTATAGTATTGCTGCTATTGGGCTAATTATTTTGAGGACATTTGCTTTTTTTATTCTTTCTTTCCCTATTAGGATATTTGCATTTGTTTCTGTTATTGCTGCCATTAAGGTTATGCAAAAAAGTTGTTTTGGATAGGTTATAATAGGGATTTCTATTAGCCAAAAAGCAATAAACAATATTCCTAAAGAGACGATTATCCATAGGAGAGAAGGAAAGAATATATCTGAAAAACTATGTCTTGGGGTTAGATAAATAAGAGTTGTGTTGCCTACAAGAGTAGCAACCAGTAGTAGTAGAACGATGTTAAAGAGAAATATAGACTGTTCTCCTTTGCCTGTAGCTCCAAGATATTGACTTATCAGAATTATGGTTACTAGTCCGACAACAGAGGTTATTATCTTTGCAAATAGAGTGTGTATTATATTCTTTATCAAGACTTATTGTGTTTTACTGAATATTTGTTTGCTATTAATTTTCTTTTTTTGTTTAAAATATTTTGGTAATAAGTAAAAACTCTTTACCTTTGCAACCCTAATTACCAAATGGTATGCGTAGCTCAGTTGGTTAGAGTAGCGGATTGTGGTTCCGTTGGTCGTGGGTTCGAGTCCCATCGCGTACCCTAAAAGGTTTATAATTGTTTATAGAGATTTGTCCGTTTTATTATGGTGCAAATCTCTTTTTTTTATATAATACCTTCTCTTATTAAATCGTGCAAGTGTACTATTCCTTTATATTCTTTATTCTCATTTGTAACTATTAGTTGGGTAATGTGATTTTCTTTCATAAGCCTTAAAGCCTCTACTGCAAAGAGGTTTTCTTCTATTGTTTTTGGGTTTTTGCTCATTATATCTTGAGCTTTTATATCTTGCGAATAGATATTTTTGCTTATCATTCTGCGAAGGTCTCCATCTGTAATTATACCTTTTATTATATTATCTTCTACCACAACAGTACATCCCAATCGCTTGGAAGTCATCTCTAAAATTGTTTCTGTAAGAGTAGTATCTGGGTTTACTTGAGGTTTTTCATTGTTGGGATATAGGTCAGAAACTCTAAGATATAATCTTTTTCCCAAGGCACCACCAGGGTGATATTTAGCGAAATCTTGTGCAGTAAATCCTCTACATTCCAATAGACAAACAGCCAAAGCATCACCCATAACTAATTGAGCTGTTGTAGAAGAAGTCGGTGCAAGATTATTAGGGCAAGCTTCATTATCTACGTGTACATTAAGGAAGTAATCAGCTTGTTTTGCTAATGTTGATTGACTGTCTCCAGTGATAGCGATTAATTTATATCCTAAGTTTTTGATTAAAGGAATCAAAGCTTTTATCTCTGGAGTATTGCCACTTTTAGATATACATATAATAATATCATCAGGTTGAATAATTCCTAAATCTCCATGAATAGCATCAGCTGCATGCATAAAAATAGAAGGAGTTCCAGTAGAATTAAGAGTAGAAACAATTTTTGTTGCGATATTTGCACTCTTACCAATTCCCGTAACAACAACTCTCGCTTTGCTATTATAAATTAGCTTAACGACTTCTACGAAGTCATCATTTATATAATTTGTCAAATTTTGAATTGCCAAATACTCTTTTGTAATTGTTTGTATTGCAATGTTTTTTATTTCTTTTTCTGCTTTCACGATTAAAATTTTTTCTTATTGTTTTGCTTGTATTGAAAAAAGCAGTAATTTAGCATAATTAAATATGTAAAACTAAATTTTATCAACGACAAAATTAAGTAATATATTTTGATTTTTTAAAATAGAATGAATAAAAATGAGTCAGAAGCAAGTCAAAGCAACAAATATTGATTTACACAAAGAGCTAAAAAGGATATTTGGTTTTGATAAATTTAAGGGGAAACAAGAAGAAGTTATAAAGAGTTTACTCTCTGGTAATGATACATTTGTTATTATGCCAACAGGAGGAGGAAAATCTTTATGCTATCAATTACCAGCTTTAATATTACCTGGTTGTGCTATTATAGTTTCACCTTTAATATCTTTGATGAAGAACCAAGTAGATGCTATTAGAAGTTTTGGTTCCATGCATGGAGTTGCTCATTTTCTCAACTCTTCTTTGTCAAAACAAGAGGTTAAAGAAGTAAAAGATGATTTAAAGAGCGGTGTAACAAAACTGCTTTATGTTGCACCTGAAAGCTTGAATAAAGAAGAAAATGCAGAGTTTTTGAAGGATATTGAAATATCTTTTTATGCTATTGATGAAGCACATTGTATTTCTGAATGGGGACATGATTTTCGTCCTGAATATAGGAGAATGAAGCCAATAATAGATGCAATAGGTCAAGATGTTCCAATAATTGCATTGACAGCAACAGCAACTCCAAAGGTACAACAAGATATTATGAAAAATCTTGAAATTAATGATGCAAATGTCTTTATTTCTTCTTTTAATCGTCCAAATCTTTATTATGAAATACGTCCAAAGCCTAAAAAGGAAGTGGACATGACTCGTGAAATAATTCGTTTTATTAGAGAAAACCCTAATAAATCAGGAATTATTTATTGTTTAAGTCGTAAGATGGTTGAGGAGTTGGCAGAGACTTTGGTATTAAATGGAGTTAGGGCTTTACCTTATCATGCAGGATTAGATGCTCAAACAAGAGCAGAAAATCAAGATAAATTTCTAATGGAGGAGGTGGAAGTAATAGTAGCAACTATTGCTTTTGGAATGGGAATAGATAAACCAGATGTTAGATTTGTTATCCATTATGATATGCCAAAAAGCTTGGAAGGATATTATCAAGAAACTGGTCGTGCGGGAAGAGATGATGGAGAGGGAAAATGTATTGCTTTTTATTCGGAGCAAGATATTGTAAAGTTTGAAAAATTTTTAAACGATAAGCCTGTTGCAGAAAGAGAAGTAGCATTACAGTTGATGGAAGAAACCATATCTTATGCAGAAAGTTCGGCTTGTAGAAGAATAAATCTTCTTCACTATTTTGGAGAAGAATATGGTCACTCAAACTGTGGCTCTTGTGATAACTGCCTTAATCCAAAGACAAGAGTTGATGCTACTGAAGATATTGAGGTTGTTCTTGAAACAATTGTTGAAGTAAAACAAATTCTTAAATCAATAGATATTGCTAACATATTAACAGGAGTAAGTACCGCTCATACTAAGGCCTTTAAGAATATTTCTAATTGGGCTATTGGTGCAGATAAGAAGTTTATTTATTGGAAAGCTGTTATTCGTCAAGCATTATTAGAAGGACTTTTAATAAAAGAAATAGAAAACTATGGAGTTCTAAAGCTTACTCAAGAAGGTTTTCGTTATTTGAAAAAGTCTTATCCTATTCTTGTTGCAGAAGACCACGATTATGAAAATACAGATGAAGATAGTGAAACAGCAATAGTATCAGGTTCCGATTCAGGAGGAGGAGTAGATGAGGTTCTTTTCAGTATTCTAAAGGATATAAGAAAGAAAATTGCAACTAAAGAAAACTTACCTCCTTATGTAATATTTGAAGATAGGTCTCTTGAAGATATGACAATCCAATACCCGATTAATATGGAAGAAATGAAACAAATTATTGGTGTTGGATTAAGTAAGGCTCAAAAATATGGTGAACCTTTTATAAAGGTTATAAAAAACTATGTAGAAGAAAATGAGATAGAACGTCCTCAAGACTTAGTAGTAAAGAGTATTGTAAAAAAATCTGACTTAAAGGTATATATTATAAAAAGCATTGATAAAAAACTTCCTTTGAATGATATTGCTGCTGCTAAAAATCTTTCTATGGATGACCTTTTAACAGAAATAGAAAGTATAATTGCTTCTGGAACAAAAATTGATATACAATATTATATTGACGAAGCAGTAGACCCTTATCATCAAGAAGATATTTTAGAACTATTAAGAGAAAGCGAAAACGATAATGTTAGTGAAATTCTTGAAGAACTTGGAGAAGAAGAATACACTGAAGAAGAGGTCAGGCTTATGAGAATAGTTTTCTTATCTAAATTTGGTTAATTGTTATGAAAAGAAAAGATTTGCTCTTTCTTCAAAAGTATCTCTCCAAAAAACCTAATTCAAAAAAGTTTATACTACTTGATGAAAACACGTATAACTATTGTCTTCCAATTTTAATTGAGAATGTAGAGCAGCTTTATGGAGCTGAAATTCTTGAAATAGAATCAGGAGAGCAAAGTAAAACTCTAAGCATTATTGAAAATCTTTGCATGGCAATGATAGAGTCATCGGCAGATAGAGAAAGTATATTAATCTCCTTAGGAGGTGGAGTAATTACTGATATAGGTGGATTTTTAGCATCTATTTTCAAAAGAGGAATTCAGCACTTTGCTATTCCAACAACCCTGTTGGGAATGGTAGATGCTTCTATTGGAGGAAAAACAGGAGTTAATATTGGAGAAGTAAAAAATCAAGTAGGTACATTTAATACTAACACTATAACCTGTCTGCATTTTGAATTTCTAAATACCCTTCCTAAACGTCAAGTTTTGAATGGTGCTGCCGAAATGATAAAGATTGCACTATTAGATAAGGAACTAGGAACTAAGATTACAAAAGACAAGCCTTGGAATAATAAAAGACAAGGATTTGACTATGGTTTAATTGAAAAATGTATTCAATTAAAGGAAGATATTGTTAAGAAAGATAAGTTTGAAAAAGGAGAAAGAAAAATTCTTAATTTTGGTCATAGCCTAGCTCATGCTTTTGAAAGTGTTGCAATGCACAAAAACATAGACCTTTTACATGGTGAAGCTGTTATTTCGGGAATATACTACGCCATAAAACTATCTGAAGAAAAACTATCTTTTCCTAAAAATAAAGCAAAAGAAATTCGCACCTACTTAAAAGAAAACTACAAAATAATAGATATTCATGAAAACTTTGATTTACTTATTAACTATCTTATAGCTGACAAGAAAAATACTAATAATGAATTTAAGTTTATTCTCTTAGAAGATATAGGCAAGCCTCATATTAATTTTACTATTTCAAAGGACGATTTATTCAATCTCAAACTTATTGATAATCAATAGTTGTTTTTGTTAATACATTGTATTAGATTAGCTTTTCCTTGCATATTGGTTTAAATTTTTATACATTTGCAAGCTGAATTAATACAAATGTAGCTATGAAAAAAATTACAATATTTTTATTATTTATTTGGGCTTTTGCAGCAAATGCTCAAAATGATTTTCAAAACCCAGGCTTTGAAACATGGACTGGCTCAAC
The DNA here is from genome assembly GCA_964346795.1 of uncultured Bacteroidaceae bacterium. Taxonomy (GTDB): domain Bacteria; phylum Bacteroidota; class Bacteroidia; order Bacteroidales; family P3; genus UBA10566. The sequence continues at coordinate 4,686 of CAYFWD010000045.1, read as the reverse complement.
AGTAAAAAATTGGAATACCTTATCAATAATGGGCGTTGCACTTTCTGATGTCAGTAAATCCTCAGAAGCCTATTCTGGAAATTATGCAGTAAAAATAGCTCCAAAACAACTACCTCCAACAATTGCTTCTCTTGTTGGTGTTGAAAAAATGGTTGTTCCAGGACTATTAACTAATGCAACTATTGATATGACTGCAATAACAAATGCCCTTTCTTCAGGCTCTTTAGACTTTGATAACAACACCCTTATTTCAGTTTTTAATAATGGAGTACCTCTAACAAAAAGATCTACTTCAGTTAATGGTTATATTAGCTGGAACCCTATTGACCCTATAAAAGAACAATTCCTGTTGGCAGCTTATGTTATAAGCAATCAAACAGGAACAAGAGAAGTTATAGGTATGGGAGCTTATTCAATGTTACCTGAAGCTAAGGCAACTTATAGCCCATTTACATTAAGTATTATATATCAAGATGAACAAAAAACTCCAACAGAGTTAATTTTTATTTCCTTAGTAACTTCAATAGATTCAAATGCTAATTCATTTGGATATTTATTAATGGACGATGTTTCTATTACTTCTGAAGAAATTGGTTTAGAAGAAATATCAAATGATACAAAGAAGTTACCAATTATTTTTCCTAATCCAACAAGTGGTGAATTTAAAATAAATGTTAGTTCAGACGTAGAAATAAGTGTATATAACCAATTAGGAAAAGTGATTATTCCTGAAATAAAATATTCTCCTAACAAAACATTATCAATAAAAGAAAAAGGAGTTTATTTTGTTAGAATTAAGGACTCAAAAGGAGTAAAAACACAAAAATTAATAGTCAAATAATATATTTGATAGAAAATTAAATTGAAAAGACTCTTATTTGCTACTATAATAGCAATTGTTTTTAGTTCTTGTGTTGGAGGCTACTCTTTCACAGGAGCTTCTATTCCTCCAGAAACCAAAACCTTCTTCGTTGACCAATTCGTTAATCGTTCAACTATGGTTAATCCTATGCTTGCACCAGAGATGTCTCTTGCTCTTATCACTAAAATAAACTCTGGAACAAACCTCCAATCAGTTAATGATAATGCCGATATTAGCTTTAAAGGTACAATAATTGCTTATTATATTTCTCCTGTCTCAATTCAAGGAGACGATAGAGCTTCAAAAAACAGGCTTACAATTTCTGTTAGAATAGTTTGTGTTAATAAACAAGATAAGAAGATGAGCTTTGAACAGGTCTTCTCAAGATTTAAAGATTATGACAGTTCTCTTTCTTTGAGTGATGTTGAAGAGGCATTGATAAAACAGATTAATGAAGAAATAGTTGAAGATATTTTCAATAAAGCTTTTGTTAACTGGTAAAAAAACTTTGTTTTTATTGCCCTAAAACAAGGATTTCACGACATTAAAACGAAGACTTGACGAAGGTGAAATGGCATTTCATTACAACGAAATGCCATTTCATGTATAACGAGATGCCATCTCCTTGCAATGAAATGCCATTTCGTTTCACTAAAACGAAGATTTAAGGTCGTCAAAACTTCGTTTAAGTTTATTCAAACTTCGTTTTGATGTTATGGAAACTTCGTGTTTATTTGAAATATATTTAGATTATCCTCCCTCTTTCTTTGTTTTTGCATAATAAGATTAAAGAGAAATTATATTTTTTCTCTATGTTTAATGATAAAGACTTATATTTGCAACGTATATTAGAATAAATCAACAAAACAAAATCATGAAAAAAAACTTTAACAATAATAAGTATTAGCTTAGCAATGTTTTTTGTTATCCCGTTGTTTTTATCGTGTGGGGAAGAAGACGAAATAACATATTATAATACTTATATTGATGGTTATATTACAGACTACAATACAGGCGAGCCAGTACAGGGAATAGCATTTGATATTAATTATAATTACGATTGGAGTGGAACTTGGGGACAGGGAAGTTTATATGTAAAAAATGCAATTATTACAGATAATAGAGGATATTATAAAATAAATATTCCTAAAACAATTAATGACAGAGCAGCAGTTGGACTTGATTTAAGACCTAATGAAACACAAGATTACGGATTTCAGACAAAATATTTATTTATAAAAGATGAAAATTTAGATGTTAAAAGCAAGAGAATAAATATTACTCCTATATCTTATGAATATTTAAAGGTAATAGTTCCAATTAGAGATGAGGTGCTTATAAGACCTTATAGTGGATCTTATGAAGCTCCTATGCGACCTCCAAGACATTTAAGCACAGATACAATAAATAATTCAAAGGTGATTTTATATTCAGTACCTGCAACCAATGGAGCTTTTAGACATTTAAGTAATAATGGTACACAAGGACCAGAGTATACTTTTGTAGTAAATATGCCTAAGGATACAGTTACAATAGATTTAACAAAATAGATTTTTATACTATATTCCTATAATATTACCTGCAAAAATATTTTTTGATAGGACTTATTTCAAATTATCTCTTAGAAAAATAAAATTATCTGGGAGATAAATTTAAAAAGTCGGTAGATAGTTTTACAAATAAATTATCCTCCAAATTCCATCAAGTAAGCTTTTATAAATTCATCTAAGTCTCCGTCTAAAACGGCTTGAGTATTGGACGTCTCAACGTTTGTTCTAAGGTCTTTTGCTAATTTATATGGATGAAGTACGTAGTTTCTTATTTGTGAACCCCACTCAATTCTTTTCTTTGAGCCTTCTATCTCTGCAATCTTTTCTTTTTTCTTTCTAAGCTCTATTTCGTAAAGCTGACTCTTAAGCATTTGTATTGCTTTTTCCCTGTTTTGCATTTGAGAACGGGTCTGCTGACATTCTATAATTATATTCTCGGGCTTATAATGTAGTCTTACTGCTGTTTCTACCTTATTAACGTTTTGTCCTCCTGGTCCTCCCGAACGAAAAGTATCCCATTCTAAGTCTGCAGGGTTAATATTTACTTCTATATCTTCATCAATAACAGGGTAAGCATAAACAGAGGCAAAAGAAGTATGGCGTTTGTTTGCCGAATCAAAAGGAGATAAACGCACCAAACGATGTACTCCATTTTCTCCTTTAAGGTATCCGTAAGCAAAATCCCCTTCTATCTCCAAGGTAACACTCTTAATGCCTGCAACATCTCCATCTTGAATATCAATTTCGCTAACCTTAAAATCATTCCTTTCTGCATAACGAATATACATTCTCATAAGCATAGAAGCCCAGTCGCAACTTTCTGTTCCTCCTGCTCCTGCATTAATTGTTATTATTGCAGAAAGTTTGTCTTCTTCATTGCTTAGCATATTCTTAAACTCAAGGTTTTCTATTTCCTTTTCAAGATTATCCAAGCTTGTGTTTAATTCTTCCTCGCTCAATTCTTCAAGGTCATAAAACTCTTTTAGAACTTTTGTGTCTTCGTAAATAGTATGGAGTTTATCAAAGGCCTTTGTCCAAACCTTCTTTTCATTTATCTTTTTTAGAATCTTTTCTGCCTCTTTGGCATCGTTCCAAAAATCAGCCTTAAGTGTAATCTGAGTTTCTTCTTCTATTTGTTTCTTTTTGTTATCAATGTCAAAGAAACCTCCTTAGAGCACCAACTCTTTCTGAATAGTCTTTTATTCTTTCCTCTATTGTCATTTTATTATTTTGTTTTTGCAATGCAAAGTTATATATATTCCATTAAACAATACTTCTTTTTGCTTTTAATTTCTAAAATAAATCTTCTAGGTTCAATATATAATAAAGAACTATATTAATATTGTATATAGAAATTAGAGGTAATAGAAAAAATAAAATCAAACGAAAAAATAAATTTTAACTCGTTAAAATATAAGTTTTACAAAGAAGTAGCTTAATATTGCACATATTTATTAAGCCTATAAAAATAAAATTTTATCAAGTTTTTTTGGTAGTAAATAAAAGATTTGTATCTTTGCACCCCCAATAAAGAGGGAAAAACATAAAAATACAAGTAATTAATGTACGCAATAGTAGAAATCGCAGGACAGCAATTCAAGGTTCAAAAAGAACAAAAGCTTTTTGTTCACCGTCTTCAAGCAGAAGAAGGTGCAGAAATGTCTTTTGACACCGTGATGCTAAAAGAGGCTGACGGAGTAGTTACCGTTGGTGCTCCAACAATTGAAGGCTCTTCAGTTAAGGCAACCGTATTAAAACACTTAAAAGGAGACAAGGTTCTTGTTTTTAAGAAAAAAAGAAGAAAAGGTTACCAAAAAATGAATGGTCATCGTCAATATTTATCACAAATTCAGGTTACTGAAATTTTGTAATAGTATTTTTATTAGTTATTCACATTTAAAGAAAGAATATTATGGCACACAAGAAAGGGGTTGGAAGTTCAAATAACGGACGCGAATCGCAAAGTAAACGTTTAGGTGTTAAAATATTTGGAGGTCAATCTTGCATAGCAGGAAATATAATAGTACGCCAAAGAGGAACCGTTCACAATCCAGGAAACAATGTAGGAATGGGGAAAGACCATACTTTATTTGCATTAGTTGATGGAGTTGTAGAATTTAGAAAACGTAAAAATAACAGGTCATACGTATCTGTTAATCCAATAGCATAACAATAATTTTTAAATGATAATGGTTTATTGAGTAAAATCAGTAAACCAACAATGTTTGCTTTAATAAAGCAGACGAAAGATCTTTGACATTAAGGGCATATAAG
>CAYFWD010000044.1:0-16490 GCA_964346795.1 uncultured Bacteroidaceae bacterium | reverse complement strand
TCCTTACGAATTGGCAGTAAGTCAAATGAAGAAAGCTATTGATAAATCTTATGGTAAGAAGGGTGAAAACATTGTTAAGATGAATTACGCTGCTGTTGACCGTGGAGCAGATGTAATTAAGGTTGAAGTTAAGAAAGAATGGGCTAACGAAACTGTTACTCCAGAACAAACAAGTTCTAACCGTCCTGAATTTATTAAGAATGTTGTTGATGTAATCAATGCTCAAGAAGGAGATTCTCTTCCTGTTTCTGCTTTCAAGACAAGAGAAGATGGAACTTTCCTTTCTGGAACATCACAATACGAAAAGAGAGGTATAGCTTCTCACGTTCCTGAATGGATTCCTGAAAACTGTATCCAATGTAATCAATGTTCTTATGTTTGTCCTCACGCAGCTATTCGTCCTTTCCTAATAAATGATGAAGAAAAAGCTAAAATCCCTGCAGATACAAAAACTATTAAAGCTAATGGAAAAGAGTTTGAAGGACTTCAATTCCGTATGCAAGTAAGCGTTTTGGATTGTACTGGCTGTGGAAACTGTGCTGATGTTTGTCCTGCTAAGACAAAAGCTTTGGTTATGAAACCTCTTACTACTCAAATGGAAGAAGCAAAACGTTGGGATAGCATATCTGAAAACGTAAGCTATAAATCTCATTTGGTTGAAGTTTCTAAGAATGTTAAGAACTCTCAATTTGCTAAACCTCTATTTGAATTCTCTGGAGCTTGTGCAGGTTGTGGAGAAACTCCATATATCAAACTTATCACACAACTATTTGGAGATAGAATGATGGTTGCAAATGCTACAGGTTGTTCTTCAATCTATGGAGGCTCTTGTCCTTCCATGCCATACACTAAAAATGCAGAAGGAAAAGGACCTGCTTGGGCTAACTCACTATTTGAAGATAATGCAGAATTTGGTTTAGGAATGGCAACAGCTACAAGAGTTATGAGAGATAGAGTTGAAAAACTTATGAGAGAAGGTTTATCTTGCTCTTGTTGCACTGCTGAACAAAAAGAATTATTCCAAAAGTGGATTGATAACCGCGAAGATGCAAACATTACTCGTGAAATTTACAATAAGTTAGTGCCTACCTTTGACGCTTGCAACTGTGATATTTGCAAACAACTTAAAGAAAACAGCCAATATATCGTTAAAAAATCTCAATGGATATTTGGTGGAGACGGCTGGGCTTATGACATCGGCTACGGCGGATTAGACCACGTTATTGCTTCTGGAGAAAACGTAAATATCTTAGTAATGGATACAGAAGTTTACTCCAACACTGGAGGACAAGCATCAAAAGCAACTCCTGTTGGTGCAATTGCTAAATTTGCTGCTGCAGGTAAACGTATAAGAAAGAAAGACCTTGGTATGATTGCAACAACTTATGGCTATGTTTATGTAGCTCAAGTTTCAATTGGAGCAAATCAAGCTCAATACCTAAAGGTTATTAAGGAAGCTGAAAGCTACAATGGACCTTCATTAATAATTGCTTATGCTCCATGTATTAATCACGGATTAAAGGCAGGTATGGGTAAGACTCAAGAAGAAGGTAAGAAAGCTGTTGAGTGTGGATACTGGCATTTGTGGAGATACAACCCTGAGTTGGCTGCACAAGGACAAAACCCATTCACTTTAGACTCTAAAGAGCCTGACTGGTCAAAATTCCAAGAATTTATTAATGGTGAAGTTCGTTACTCTTCATTGAAGAAAGCATTACCTGTAGAAGCAGAAGAATTATTTGCAAGTGCAGAAGAAAATGCTAAATGGAGATATAACTCTTATTTAAGAATGGCTTCTCAAGATTGGAAATAATCAATTTCCCAATAAAACAAAAAAGGCTGTCAATTAATTTTGACAGCCTTTTCTCTTTTTAGTACTGGACTAAATAGTAATAAATAAGTTAATATTATTGTTTAATAAACTTTCTTTGAATTACTTTATCTTCTGCACATATACGAATAAAGTATACGTTAGGAGTAAGAGAAGAAATATTAATTTCGTTTGTATTAGGATTTACCTTCATAATCTCTTTTCCAAGAACATCATATATAGCTATGCTTTCTGCATTATTAATACCTTCTATTTTTATAGAATTTGTACTTAATGTAGGATAAATCTTTATACTTTCTTCTCCATTAATTTCTTTTAAATCAAGACTTGTTTGACCAGCTTTGATTTGTTCGTTTGGTGTTGAATTATAAGCATAAGAATAAACTGTTATAGTTGGGTTTGTAGGAGTTGTAGTAACTTTTAACTTAATCCAACCATAATATGTATTTGCACCATTTTTAAATTTAAATCCAGCATATCCTGTTTGTCCTACCCATGCAGTGTAGTCTGAAGCATGAATTATTGGAAATACAGGACTAGAGGTATTTGTATAAAAATTAGAAGTGTTAGAAATAACTGTGTTTTGTGTTAATAAAGAAACTTGTTCGTTGTTTGAAACAACTCCAGTTCCTGCTTCAAAACAAGCTATATAAGATGGGGAATCATATGCACCATAGTTTTGTATGTAAAACTCTCCATATCCTCCAAAAAAATTAATTTCATATCCCAGTTCATCTGGATAATCTGTTCTAATTTCTACAGGAGTTGATAAATTGGTGTAAACGATTTGTCCTTGTGCAAGAAACGTAATGCATAATGCTAATAAAGCGAATAAGATTTTTTTCATATTGTTAATTTTTTTATTTGTTAATAAGTGCAAAAGTAAAACAAAAATTTCTAAGAATAATAACAAAAAAGATTTTTTCTATCCTCCTACTCGTTTTACTTTATAGCCTTCTTGTTGGAGCAAAGCGATAACCTTTTCTCTGAAATCGCCTTGAAGTATTATTTCTCCTTCCTTTGCACTACCTCCTACTCCACATTTGGTTTTAAGCATTTTGCTTAAGTCAATAAGGTCTTCCTCTCTGCCAACAAAACCTGTTATTAGCGTAACTTGTTTGCCTGCTCTTTGCTTGCGGTCAAGCTGAACTTTTAGGGTCTGCAAATTGGGAGAAAGGGTTTCCTCCTCCTGAAGCTCATTGGTTTCGTATTGGAAAGATGGATTGGTTGAATATACTATACCAACTCTGTTCTTTTCTTTCTTTGACATCTTCTTTAGGTATTATTATGTTAAGGGATTGCGGATTGATTGAGAATTTGAGTTCTTGTTCCATTTCAACGGATTCTCCATCAAGATTTACTAATAGTGAGGTGTTGTTTTTTACTATTACTTCTTTTGTTTTGAAAGTCTTTACATAAATTGACTTATCAAAGTTCTTCAAAAGCAAAAATTGTACTGTTAGTGGTAGCATAACCAATGGTACTTTCTTTACAATAGATACCTGAATAAATCCATCGTCAACTTTTGCTGAAGGAGCAATTATAGTATCAAATCCAAACTGATTAGAGTTAGCAAAACTTATGAAAAGAGCTTCTTCTTCTATGACTTGATTGTCGTATTCTATTCTGTAGGTTTGAGGTTCATAGAAGGGATAGTGTTGAAGAATAAGGGAAAGATATTTATTGAATCCTCTAACCTTAGTATTGCGAAACTCCTTTGCAATAAGGGCATCAAATCCAATACCTGCTATTGAGGCGTATATTTTATTATTTACTTTTATGGTATCTATTTCATTGGTTTTTCCTTTGTTTAATACTTCAATGGCATCTTCCATATTTAGAGGGATATTCAAAGTTCTTGCTAATCCATTACCACTACCTGCTGGAATAATGCCAAGAGTAACATCCGTTCCTATAAGTCCTCTGACGCAATCATTAATAGAACCATCTCCTCCAACAGCAACCACAATATCTTTCTTTTGTATAGAGGCTTGAAGACTCAAAAGAGTACCGTGATGAGGATATTCGGTATATGCTATCTCATAGTTATAGATATTCTGGTCCAAGACTTTTTCTATAACATCTTCTACTTGCTTTTGTTTTCCTATTCCCGATATAGGATTAATAATAAAAAGGATATTATTTTTCTTCATTAATAACCAATCTATTTTCTATTAGTCTATTATTATATTGTTGAATAATTGCTTTTATTTTAAGGGTCATTATGTTTAATATTTGAGGTTGTTCTCCTCCAATATTCTGTTTAGCGTTTGTATCTTCTTTTATATTATAGAGTTTTGAGCCTATGCCGTCAATATATTTGCAAAGATAGTCTCCTTGTAAGAGCATATATTCTCCTCCAATAAAAAGTATATATCCTTTTTCTTCTTGAGAGAAAGCATTTTTTCCAAAAGAAATAAAAGGTTTAGGATATTTTATTAATCCCATTGCTGTTGGAAGAATATCTGCCTGTTGTAGGATTTGATTAGTATTGAAGCCTTTTTTTAGACTAGGGTGGTAGAATATAATTGGTATGCGGAATTGTCCAAGAAGTGTTTTGTATTCTGGCTCTTGAGTAGCAGCAGAATGGTCAGCAGTGATAATAAATAATGTATTCTTAAACCATGGCTTTGTTTTAGCCTTTTCAAAGAAGAGTTTTAAGGCATAGTCTGTATAACCTACTGTTTCATGCACAACCATTGTTCCTTTAGGAAAACGTCCTTTGTGTTTTTCAGGAATAGTGTATGGGTGATGAGAGCTAAGAGTGAATACTGCAGAAGTGAATGGCTCACTATAGTGGTCAAGTTCTTTAACCATATATTGAAGGAAAGGCTCGTCAAATATTCCCCAGTTACCATCATAGTCTTTATCATTATTATATTCCTTTCTTCCATAATAATCATCATATCCTACATTTTTACTATAAGCATCAAATCCCATAGTTCCATTATAGCCACCATGGAAAAAAGAAGTCTTATAGTTAAAAGGTTTTAATAAAGAGGCGAAGGAAGAAAGGTTATTATTTCCATATTGTGATGTTATAAAGGATTCTTCAGAAAGTATTGGAAGAGAAGAAAGCACTGCTGGTATTCCGTCTATACTTCGTTTTCCATTGGCATAACCATTAAAGACAATAGATTTTTCTGCAAGATTAGTTAAAAAAGGAGTATATCCATTTAAGTATTCTTGAGAGAAACTTTCCAAAATTATAACAATAATATTTGTTTTACCTATTTCCAAAGGAGAATTAAATAAGGTGTCTGTTTCAAAATTAGCAGGTTTATATATTGGATTGAAATAGAAGTTAAGTTGTTCTTCATTATTAAAATAATCTTTTGGCTCTAATCCTATTCTTCCCCAAGTTCTATAAAGAGTGAAGGGAGTATTTAGAACAAGGGCTGTGTTTTGACTTGTTGTATAATAGTTAGCATGAACAATGCTTAAAGGTCTTAACTGTAAACCACCTCTTTGACCTAAGAAGAATAAGCCACCTAAAAGGATAAACATTATAGTATTTCGTAAATACCATTTCTTATTTGAAACAATAAGTTCAGGAGTATATTTCTTATCAATAAGTTTTCTCAGATAACTAAACAAAATATTTAGACCAATAAAGAGTAATACTATATGCCAATAGTCTCTTGCAAATTGAGGTATTAGTTCTTTAAAATCACCTCCTACTCCTAAATAATTAAAGAAATCGTATGATATACGCTTATAAGTAAATCTATAATATCCAATATCAATACAATTTAATATCAATAGAATATTAGTTCCTAATACATAAAAGAAGTTAGCAATATTTCTATAATATTTATTTTGTCTAATTTTTATGGGTAATATACTAATAAGAAGAAAAGGAAGGAGAAAGACTACTGTTGAGGATATTCCAAAACGTGTGGCTCCTAAAAGTATGGAAAGAAAATCAGAAAATCCATCAACCGAAAAAACAGAAAGGTTGAAAAGAAGGGTAGCTATTTGAGTAATTAATAATAATCCTAAAGTAAGTAAGAATTTTAATAAAAGAGATATATGAGCTTTCATTTTATTATATGTTTATTATTTTTGTTTCTTAGGCTTATATTCAGATTTATTTAGAATTTCTTTTGCGTCTTGCATTTCAAACATTTCTTTTAGGGTTTTGTTATTATTTTTCATATACTTTTCTACAATCTTATAACCAATATAATCACCCAAACGAGAAGGAGAATTTTTCAAACCTTTGGTACTTGGCCCCTCTGTAATGAAATGCATATATTTTGGTCTATCCTTTGAGTATAATAAACCATTCTGTATGATTAAGCCCCAAATATTATATTCATTTTCCTCAACCCATTGCATTTGTTCCTTAGTATAACGAAATAGGCTATTGAGAGAAGAATTTGGCAATAGTTTTGTAAGAGCATAGTAGTATTTTCCCCTTTCAACAATAATATCAATCAAAGATGCTTCTGGACTTAATTCCATTAGAGGCATATCTTGATTATAGCTTCTTAAGTATTGATTCATAATATCAGGAACTAAATAAGCGGAATCTAGCATTAGCATTATGTATTTAGGAAATTGTTGGTAGTATATATTATTTTGAAGATAATTTATGGAATACAGGTCAATAGAGAAAGTAATAAAGTCTTTTCTTGCCAATACTCTTTTTGAATAAGAATAAGAAAAATCAGCAGGGCCAAACATAATTGAATAAAGCTTGGGAATTTGTATGTCGGAATAATCTTTGATTAAAATTGAAAAAGCTGTGGTTATTTCTTCAGAAACCCAATTTAAATTCGGATAAACTTCCTTTACTTTTTTATATGCAGAAATCATATTAGGGTCTGTTGCAAACTGCTTTACCATTTCAAAATACTCCTCATTATCTAAGGTAGTATTGAAAACAGGCTTATAATTTTCAAAATTAGCTTTAAGATGAGTCTTTAGGTCTTTTTGATTTTGGTCAAACAAAACATCTTCAAATCTATTAACCTTAATTATTGTTTCTTGTCCTGTTTTTGGATTAACAATTACTTCTTTAACCCTTTCTTTCTTACAAGAAAAAACAAATAGAGCTGAAAATACAATTAAAATTAATATTTTTCTCATATCTACTTTTTGATTGGGAAGAATTTTTCTTTAAAATCTTCTTTCAAATAACTCTTTAGTTCACTAATTGGTAATTTTATTTCAGGAGCACCATAAGCATAAGCTCTTACATCATATTGAGCATAAGCAAAAACTATATCCAAGCTGTCAAAATATATCATTTGAGAAATCTTAAAATCTTTTGGAGTTTCAACATCAAATAGGTTTAATTCATTAATAGTTTTAGCTTTTTCTTGCTTCATCAATTGAGCAATTAACATTTCTTTTAACTTAATATCATTTAATGAAGACTCAACAAATATATCTTCAAAATTAAGTTTCTTGTTTAGAGAAAGGTCATAGTTCAAATAATATACTTCTTGATATGGATGTGCTCCTGCAGTATAATTATCTTCGTGTATTTTGTAACTACAAAGATTATCCTTGTTATAAATAAATTTACAATTAAGATTAGAGTATAATTGATATTGATTTTTATTATTTACAAACCTATCAACCACTGGCTCTTGAAAGGCATCTGTCTTTTCTTTTATATATTGACTTATTAACAAGTCAATATTAGCTGTGTCATTATCAAGATTAAATATATGTTCAATTATGGTTTGTCTAAGGTCTTTAAATAAGGTATCAGAAATAATTTTTGGTAATTGAATATTTATGTCAAAGCTATAACTTGCATTTTTAGGATTATTCATATAGTATATAACTTCTTTTACCTTAATATCTTCATATTCTATTTTGCTTGACATATCATTGTTTTTATTTTTACACCCAATAAATAAAAAAAGTGCAGAAATAAATAATAAATATCTTCCTTTCATAATTTTATTTTTTAATCGTCTTCTGAAACATATTGTGTTCCTCTTGGATTTTTTATCCTTAAACTATCCAATTGTTCGTTACTTTGAAAACCATCACCATAAGCAATCCCTGAAGAACTATTTATTTGTACTATCTTGTCTGAACTTATTGTCTTTAGATTTTTATCCCAAACCAATTCTTGACAATATATTGTATCTTGATTATTATAATTAATAATTTCAATACTATCCCTCAAATATACTTTATTACTATTATTATAGTTAATAGCATAATTAGCCACAAGAGTTGATTTTATTGTTAAGTCTTTATTGTAAAACCATACATTAACTCCTTTAGGGAAAACCATTCTTGCACTATCTCCATCATAATTATATATAATTGGAGTTTTTATTTGAACCTCCAATTTTCCGTTTTGACTTCTTAAAATATCAGCAGATTTTACAACTTGGATAGGTTTTCCTATTAATCCTTTTTTTCCTGAAGGACTATTTCCTTTACAAGCAACTATAAATATAAGAAAAGATAGTGTTATTGTGAATAACACTATCCTCATCATTATTTTTTTATAGTTCAACTTGCTCACAAGTTTAGAAATTATCTTAATCTAACTGTTGTGCTTTCGTTTATCCAACATCCAACAGTATAAGATTGTCCATTAGTAATTTCGTAGAAGAAAGCATTTTCTGTTGTAGGCCATTGTCCTACTGCTGAACGCATTAATGCTTCGCATTTATCAGCTATTGATGGGTCTAATGATTTTGCTCTTGCTGCTTTATCGTAAGCTACCCATGCTGCTCCTCTAATTTTTCCTTCATGAGATGCACATGACGCTGCTGAACTTAAATACATTGATGCAATAAAATAAAGGGCTTCTCCTTCTTTTGTTTTATCATAATCAGAAACTTGATAAAATGCTGAGCGAGCTGCTGAATATTGATTTGATGCCATTAGCATTTGAGCCCAATACATACATGCTTTAGCTTTATCTTCATTAGTTTCATATTTATCAAGAGCTTCCTTAAAATATGGAGCTGCTTCTCTAAACTTATCTTTTGCACCAAGCATTTGTCCCATCATAAAAGCAGATTTTGATGTAGGTTCTAACTTATGTAAGTTTTCTGTAGCATTAAAAAACAAATCTGATTTTACACAACTTTTTCTTTCTAAATTAGTTGTTATTTTCTTTAATAATTCAATATTATTAGGCTCTGCATCAAATTTAGGTTGATAAATAGGAATTATCTTATCACAAGAAGCAAATGGTTCAATAATTTGCTCCGTAGCTATAATATAATCTTGAATGTTTTTAAGGTTTTTTTCATTTCCATTTTCCAATGCTTGTTTCTTTGAAAACTCTAATGCATCAGAAGCATAATCATAAGCATCAAACAAAGGAGTCATTTGTTCTTCATGTGCTTGTATTGAAGCAAGATAATCAAAACAAGCTTTTAAATATAATGGTTTGTATTGGTCATCAAGGTCAACTCCTTTTTCTCCACCTTTTTCTGCTGCTTCCTTATATAAATTATAAATTCTTTCTTTTTCATTAGGTCTTAATTCTGATAAATCCTTTGCCTTACGTGCAATGTTATTTGCCTCTTGACCAAAAGCTAAGGTTCTCTTATCATAAAGCCCAAGTAGTTCTTCAATATACTGATTTTGCTTTTCTGGTGTTTGAGCTTGAACAATTAAGTTTTTAAGTATTACAGCTCCACGAATATAAAGATTTACGTGATTGTTTGGACAAGCCTTTAAAGCATTTTTCCATGGTTCATAAGCATCTTTATAGTTCTTTTGATTGTAAAATTCTTGGTATAGAGAGTTGTTGATAATACAATCTACACTGTCCTTAGGTGTATTGCCATATTTTTGTGCAAAGCTTGATGTAGTAATGCCCAAAACAGCAACTAATGTTAATAGTGAAACAAACTTTTTCATTTTTCTGATATTCTTTTTATGTTATTTATTATATAATTTTCTATTGGTATTTTCTCTTAAAAAACCATAAGTCTTTTGCTGAAAATGATAAGCCTATTCTAAAATAATCTTCTTTTATCAGATTATTTTCCGTAGTCCCCTTATTGATATATTCAAAACTAATATTTATCACCGTATTAGATTTTTTAATAGGAAGTCCTATTCCACAACTTATTCCAATTTCATTTATCCTACTATTATTAAATTCTAACATTCCATTATCATAGAAAAGCCCAAAACGATATATTGATTTCTGAAAATAATTACCATATATATCTGGTCTCCATTCTCCTCCTAATGATAATTTAAGACTATTCACAAAATTAGTATTTACATAATCGGTTTGAAACTTAAAGTCAGACCAAGTCATATATCTTCCATCAAGTCCAACAAAAAACTTATTTGGTTTTTCATAAGATAAACCTAAACCAATGGTTGAAGGGTATTGAATTGAATTTTTTGATTCTTCTTTATGTATAGAGTCTTTAAGATATTCAAGACCTGCATTAGTAGTAAAAGTATATCTTGATAAAATATTATCAGTAGGAAATTTTGACAAGAAATCATAAACAATACCTAAACCAATCCTATCTCCATTTTTTAAAGGGTGGAAATATTGCAAGCCAAGATTAAGGTTTAATGCATTAATATGATAATTATTTTCTACTCTTGAAGAGTACATATATACTGAATCAGGAAATGAAATGGTAGAAGACTTATAATAATTACCAAAAACATATTCTAAATTAACACCAAATGAAAGATTATTAACAGGAACAAATGTGGCTCCCAAAAGAGCTTTATTTAAACCTCCTAATGACTCATAAGATTTAGTATGTTTACCTAAGGTTGAATCAATAATTGTTTCACTTGTGCTAAACTCCACAGAAGACATTGGAATAACTCCTAAGGCAAATTTGAACTTGTGTCCAACAGGAAATCCTATTAAAATATGGGAAAGGCTTGTTTTGTTTCCTCTTGATGAATATTCTTTGTTTGATAAATTAACCCATTGAGAGTAAAAGCCAATATCAAAAACCAAGGAAGTTGTATCTACTCCTGCGTATGATGCAGGGTTTATATAATTTATAGAATTATTTCTTCTATATGCATAACCCGTGCCTCCCATTGCATTATTAATTGCATTATTAAAAATATTAGTTTCTCCTATTCCAAATCGTGAATAAGGAGAACTAATTGAGGATTGAGCCTTAGAAATATCAGGAAGTATTGCAAAAATAATTGCAACAACAACTATCAAATATTGAATTTTTCTTTTATTACGCATTTGTATCAAGTATAATATTTAAACCTAAAAGAACTAAATGTTCTTCAAGTATTGAATTATCGTTAAAATAACTTTGAAGGAGCTTTGCATCTCCCCCTGTAAAAATAATTTTCAAATCACAGAACTTACTAGTATAGTAATCTATAAAGCCCTTTAGCTCCATAATGGTTCCATTTAGCACTCCTGACCTTATTGAACTTTCTGTATCTTTTCCAATTATTTCTTCTTTCTTAAACTTATCTTCTATTAACGGCAAAGAACTTGTAAAAGTATTTAGAGCTCTATATTTCATATTTAATCCTGCTGATATTGAGCCTCCATAATAATTATTATCTTTATCAATAAAGTCACTAGTTATACAACTTCCAGCATCAATTACCAAGCAGTTATTATTAGGAAATAAGCCTTTTGCTCCAACAACACCCGCCAACCTATCCTTTCCCAAAGTGTTAATTGATAGATAATGATTATTTATTGGCGTTTTTAGAGTATTATTAAAAGATATAGTATTAACTTTTTGACTAAGAAAATCTATTAGTTGTAAATTAGTTTGACCAACATTAGAGATTATTGAGTTTTTGATTTTCGGAAACCTAAGTAAGATATTATCGATGTCATTAATCATAAGATTAGTATAAGCCTCATGATAAATAATATTACCTTCAAAGAAAACCCCTACCTTAGTCCTTGTATTTCCTATATCTATTACTAAATTCATTTTACTCTAATTCTGTTTTCAATTGGTTGTCTTCAATTTCTATGCCATCAACCTTTAATAATTTCTCTAAAGGAATTTTAAGCTTAGAGTTTAATTCATCAAAAGACTTATATATCACATAATCTTCTCTTTCCATCCAACAATCATCTATGTTTAAAGGATTATGGTTTGCATCAAAGATTTCATAATTCTTTTTTACAATTTCATTTTTTGTGTCAAAAAAATACTCCGAACGCTCAAAAGCTACTTGAGAGCAAACTGAGTTAAAAGTACTATATTGTCTAATAAATATTCTCGTTAATCCTTCCTCATCAAAAATGCTTTCATAAATAAAATCCCATGCTTGATTTTCATTTAATATCATTTCTCCAACATACATTACCTTGTCAGAATTAGGATGAAAAATAACATCTATTTTCTTTTCAAGATTAGTTAAGTTAAAATTATCTACCTTGGGAATAATATTATCTTCTCCATTTATCAAGACAAAATGATGAATCAAACTATCTCTATCTTTAAGAATATTGACATAACTTAAAAACTCTTCTCCTTGATTAATATATGATTTTAAATCATCATTTTTTAATTCAATAATTAATGATTCTTCATCAATATATTCCTCTGTTATCACCTCTTCAAATTCATTATATGTTGAATCTATTTCTTGAGAAAAAGAAAAATAAGAAAGGAATGAAAAGAAAATTAAGAAAAATACAAACCTCATTAAGCAATAAATAAAACGTTTACAAATAATACCTCATATTAACTATTCATTCTCTTAGGGAAAGTAGCTTCGTATTTTTCTTTATAATCCTTAATGTTACCAAAATTTTCATCATCAATAATGATTGAGCCTTTTGTAACAGTGCCTATAGTACAACAAGGAATACCTGTAAGTCCAATCATATCCAAAAACTCTTCTTCTTTTGAAGGGTCAATTGTTATAACAACTCTACCTTGTGCCTCTCCAAAAAGATAAGAGTCAAGACGTATTTCGCTGTCAGTTAAAATATCAAAACCAAGATTATTTGGCATTGCAGACTCTATTAGTGTTGTAAATAAACCTCCATCACTAACATCATGAGCAGAAGAAATAAGTCCTTCAAGAATTAGACCATTTAAGGTATGATGCAAATTTAGCTCTTCATCAATATCAAAATAAGGAGCAGGAGATAATTTAACCCCTTTATAAGAGTAAAGATATTCCGAACAATTAATATCATCAACAACCTTTCCTAATAAATAAATTGTCTGTCCTGCTTTCTTAAAGTCCAATGTTGTTTGAAGATTTTTTTCAACAACTCCAATCATTCCAATAACAGGAGTAGGGAAAACAGCAGTTATTTCGCCTGCAATTGAAGACTGATTGTAGAAACTAACATTACCTCCAGTAACAGGAGTATTAAATCTTCTACATGCTTCTCCCATTCCTTTTACTGCATTAACAAATTGCCAATATGTTTCAGGGACATAAGGATTTCCAAAATTCAAGCAGTTTGTAACAGCTAATGGCTCTCCTCCACTACAAACAATATTTCTTGCAGCTTCTGCAACTGCAATTTGTGCTCCAATTTCAGGATTAGAATAAACATAACGACCATTACAATCGGTTGTCATTGCAATTGCATTTGAAGTTTCTTTAATATTAACTATTGCAGCATCAGAAGGCCTGTTAGTTGACATATTACGAGTTCCTACCATTGAATCATATTGTTCATAAACCCATCTTTTTGAGGCAATATTAGGATGCTGAATAATAAAATCAGCAATTTTTTTACATTCTTTTAAATCCGGCTCTTTAATGTTATCAATTTCAAACTTAAATGTTTCTTGGAAATACTTTGGCTCTTTAAACTCTCTATCATATTGAGGAGCTCCACCTCCAAGAACTAATGTTGAAGCAGGAACATCTGCAACCAAATCACCATGCCAGTAGAAATGCAATCTGTCTCCCTCAGTAACTTCTCCAATATTTGCACAGTTTAAGTCCCATTTCTTAAATATATCTTCAACTATCTTTTCTTTTCCTTTATGAACCACAACAAGCATTCTTTCTTGACTTTCGGAAAGAAGAATCTCCCAAGGCTCAATATTTTTTTGTCTCAAAGGAACCTTATCCAAATATATATCCATACCAGAAGAGCCTTTTTCAGACATTTCGGAAGTAGAACATATAATTCCTGCTGCTCCCATATCTTGCATTCCAACAATAGCGCCACTCTTACCCAACTCTAAAGTAGCCTCTAAAAGCAACTTTTCTTGGAAAGGGTCTCCAACTTGAATTGCAGGAATATCATCAGCAGAATTTTCTGTAACATCAGCAGAAGCAAATGTAGTACCATGAATTCCATCCTTACCAGTTGCAGAACCAACAATATAAACAGGATTTCCTTTACCTTTTGCAACAGCAGATATTAAATCCTCTTTCTTCATTATCCCAACGCTCATAGCGTTTACCAAAGGATTATTTTCATAACAAGGGTCAAAATACACCTCTCCACCAACAACAGGAACACCAAAAGCATTACCATAATCACCAATTCCCTTAGTAACTCCTTTCAATAACCATTGAGTATGTGGATTATCAATATCCCCAAATCTCAAAGAGTTTAATTGAGCAACAGGACGAGCACCCATTGTAAATATATCTCTATTTATACCTCCAACACCTGTTGCAGCCCCTTGGTAAGGCTCAACAGCAGAAGGGTGATTATGCGACTCTATCTTAAAAACACAAGCTATACCATTCCCAACATCAACCATTCCTGCATTTTCTTCTCCTGCCTTAACCATTAGTTGGTCTCCTTCTCTTGGAAGTTTTTTGATTTGTTTAATAGAGTTTTTATATGAAGCATGTTCACTCCACATTACAGAATAAATACTCAACTCCGTAAAATTTGGAGTTCTTCCAAGAATATCACAAATTTGTTGGAACTCTTCAGGTAATAACCCTAATTCTTTTGCTGTTTCAACCCTTACCACATCAGTACTCATAATACGGAAAATATTAATTTTTAAACTGCAAAGTTACTAAATTCGTATCAAAAGCCTAACAAAAACAATCTATTTTTTAATTATTTTCCTTTTAACACAAGAAAAGAGCCTAATTACTACAATAAAGTCTTATGACTCGTCCTAAATAAGAGCTTGCCCATTGCCATTCTCCTTGAGTGAAAGAAGATAACCCATAAAACAGCAGGAAGATTAAAATTATTACTGATATTTCGTTGTGTGGGATAGTATAAATTCTACACGAGGGAATTTTACTATTTTTTTGTTTCAAGACTTCTTCTTTTGGATTTAAAACTTCTTCTTTTAGGTTAAAAAAGTGGCTTTTTCAACCCCAAAAAGCCACTTTTTTAACCTAAAAATAAAGAAGTCTTAGGACGAAATAAATGTTTTTCATTTACTTATATCATCAACTCCAAAGCTGATATATTATCAGTACTATTCATACACATCATTTTACAGACTACAAATATTTAGCTCCTAAATAATAATTTATAAGTATAGATTCCTTATTCCTAACTTCAATTTCGTTAACAATAGGATGATATATACCTTCTACACATATTTTATATTTTCCAATAGGCAACTTTAAATAAAAGGGACCATCAATTTTTATTGTGATACATTTCTCTAAAATATGTAATTTAGTGTCAAATAATATTGCTTCTATTCCTTGTATAGTATCATCATTTCCCCCTCCACTATTTCTAATCATTATATTTCCATATATTTGACCATAACCATTAGCTATTGAATCAACAATTTCTCTACTTATTATTTTATACTTACCTTCAACCAGTGTTTGTGTTTTTGTATAAAAAATATCTTCTTCTTTATTAGTAGTTAAATTATAATTGCTCTTACATGAAAATAATAGCATTAATGCTACTATTAATAATTTAATGTGTTTCATATTTTTTGATTTATTTCGTCGTGCGGGATATGTTATCCGATACTTTTTCATTATTAATTATTTAATACAAATATACAATTTCTTTTTAATAGGAAAATATTACGGATTATAAATCCTTATAGTAATATAGTGCGGGATTCGGAAATCATGAACGGTCGGAAAACTCCCAATCTGATACACTACCTGACACCAACTATCTATCGGGGAAATTAGCACTAAACCAATCGGAATAAAATTCATATAACTTTCCTTCTAATGATGATATATTTGCTTTTACCAAAAGACGATATCTATCAGATTGAACTTTCTTAGATAGTTTCTTTTCAGAATAAATGATAATATCATATATATTTTCTAGAGTTGTTCTTGTTCTTATCCTCTTTGTTTCTTTTGGCAAAACCATTATTACTAATGTCCCATTAAAATCTTTTGATTTACTAAATATATCTCGATTTGGTTTTATTGTATCATTTTCATAATTTAATATCTCTATAAAAATAGATATATAAAAAGTATCCAATGTAATATTTTTTTATTTCAAAATCAAGAGTATCATTATCATATACCATAAAATTGACATTTAATTGTTCTTTTTCTTTATTTTTATTCTGAGAATATAAAGAAAAAGGAGCTATAAATAAAAATGCTAATATTAAATTTTTTATCATTGGTTTTCTACTTTTTTAGTTCCACCATTTGTATTATGATTATTATTATGATTTGTTATCCGATATTTATTCATTCGTCGTGCGGAATATGTTATCCCGCACTATATTATTATTAGGATATGTAATCCGATATTTATTCATATATAATTTATTTCAAGTGTCAAAGTTAA
>CAYFWD010000043.1:0-16652 GCA_964346795.1 uncultured Bacteroidaceae bacterium | reverse complement strand
TATTTTGGAGAGTTGGTTAAACTCTATTTGTTTGCTTCTATAAGTATGTTAAGTATCTTTATAGCACATTCAGAAATGATTGAGCCTGGTCCAAAGACTGCTGCTGCTCCTGCTTTGTAAAGGTAGTCGTAGTCTTGAGGTGGGATAACTCCACCAACTATAACAACTATGTCTTCTCTTCCAAGTTTCTTCAATTCTTCAATAACTTGTGGCACTAAAGTTTTGTGTCCTGCTGCCAAAGAAGATACTCCAAGAACGTGAACGTCATTTTCAACGGCTTGCTTAGCTGCTTCTTGTGGTGTTTGGAAAAGAGGTCCCATATCAACATCAAATCCGATGTCAGCATATCCAGTTGCTACAACCTTAGCTCCACGGTCATGTCCGTCTTGTCCCATTTTTGCTACCATAATTCTTGGACGACGTCCTTCCATTGCAGCAAATTTGTCTGCAAGTTCAACAGCTTGCTTAAAGCTTGCATTATCTTTTGTCTCTGCTCTATACACGTTTGAAATAAGATTTATTTTTGCTTTATAACGACCAAAATGTTTTTCCATTGCCATTGAAATCTCGCCTAAAGATGCTCTCTTTCTTGCACAGTCAATAGCATATTCCAAAAGGTTGCCTTTTCCTGTTTTGGCAACTTCTGAAAGTCTTTCTAATGCTGCTTGACATTCTTCTTCATTGCGATTTGCTCTTAGTTCTGCCAAGCGTTTTATTTGTGCTTCTCTAACAACGGTATTATCTACTTCAAGAGTTTCAATTGGGTCTTCTTTTTCCAAACGATATTTGTTTACTCCCAATATTGTATCTTGATTAGAGTCTATACGTGCTTGCTTTCTTGCTGCAGCTTCTTCAATTCTCATCTTAGGAATACCACTTTCTATTGCTGCTGCCATTCCTCCAAGTTTTTCAACTTCTTGAATATGTTCCCAAGCTTTGTGTGCTATCTCATGAGTTAGGCTTTCTACATAGTAAGAGCCTGCCCAAGGGTCAACGCTACGACAAATATTGGTTTCTTCTTGAAGGTATATTTGAGTGTTACGAGCAATTCTTGCAGAGAAATCGGTTGGTAATGCAATTGCTTCGTCAAGTGCATTGGTATGTAAAGATTGTGTGTGTCCAAGTGCTGCTGCTGTTGCTTCAATACATGTTCTTGCAACATTATTAAATGGGTCTTGCTCTGTTAATGACCAGCCAGAGGTTTGAGAGTGTGTTCTTAGTGCAAGTGATTTAGAGCTTTTTGGATTAAACTGATTAACAAGTTTTGCCCAAAGCATTCTTGCTGCTCTCATCTTAGCTATTTCCATAAAATGATTCATACCTATTGCCCAAAAGAAAGAAAGTCTTGGAGCAAATTGGTCAATAGTCATTCCTGCATTAATACCTGCTCTTAAGTATTCCAAACCGTCTGCAAGGGTGTAAGCCATTTCAATATCACAGGTTGCTCCTGCTTCTTGCATGTGGTAACCAGAGATAGAGATTGAATTAAACTTAGGCATATTCTTTGAAGTAAATTCAAATATGTCTGCGATTATCTTCATTGAAGGTTTTGGAGGATAGATATAAGTGTTTCTAACCATAAACTCTTTTAGAATGTCGTTTTGGATAGTTCCACTAAGCTTGTCCATAGAAACTCCTTGTTCTTCGGCTGCAATAATATAGAAAGCCAAAACGGGAAGTACTGCACCATTCATTGTCATCGATACAGACATTTTATCTAATGGGATTTGGTCAAAGAGTATCTTCATATCCAAGATAGAGTCCACTGCAACACCTGCTTTACCAACGTCTCCCACAACTCTTTCGTGGTCGGAGTCATATCCTCTGTGAGTAGCAAGGTCAAAAGCAACAGAAAGTCCTTTTTGTCCTGCTGCAATATTTCTTCTATAAAACGCATTTGACTCTTCAGCTGTAGAGAAACCAGCGTATTGACGAATAGTCCATGGTCTCATTACATACATTGTTGAATAAGGTCCTCTTAGGAAAGGTGCAACACCTGCAGCATAGTTGAGATGTTCCATGTCTTCCAAGTCCTTTGGAGTGTAGATTGGCTTAACGCGAATTTGTTCTGCTGTTAACCAATTCTTTTCTTTGTCTTCTAATTCTTTCCAGTTTTTAGAAGCTTCACCTTGCTTTGCATTAAGGTCAATGTTATTAAAGTTAGGTCTCATTTTATATAAAAGTTTAGATTAAAATCATTTTATTAGCTTGCAAAATTAAAGTTTAATTGCGAATTAACCAACAAAATAGCCTTTTTTCTTTGATTTTGAAATCTAATGATTTGCTTTTAGTGGTGCTTATTCACTATCTTTGAAAAGATAAAGGAGTTTGTTTTTTGTTAAAAGGAGTTGTTTTGGCAAGAAATATTTACAATCGTATTGATTTGTTTTGTAATTTTGCCAGAATATTTCGTTTCAATTAATAATTTAAAAAAATAGAATATGGAAAATCCAAAAGACTATGGGTTTAGTTCACAACTTATTCATTATAGTGGACATCACGACCCTTACAAAAGTGCCACAGTGCCAATTTATCAAACCTCTACCTTTGCTTTTGACAGCGCAGAAGATGGAGCAGAATGTTTTGCAGGAACAAAACAAGGATACATTTACACAAGAATGGGAAATCCAACCGTTAAGGCTTTGGAACGTCAGATTGCAGTTTTGGAACATGGCTATGATTCAGTAGCATTTTCTTCAGGAATGGCAGCTGTTTCAACAGTATATATGGCTTTGCTTAATGCTAATGACCATATGATTAGCTCTGCAGCAGTTTATGGAGTTTCAAGGGTAATGATGGAACAACATCTTTCTCGTTTTGCAGTTCAATCAACCTATGTTAATACGGCTAACTTAGATGATATAAAGGCAGCCATTAAGCCTAATACCAAAATGATTTATATCGAAACACCAGCCAATCCAACAATGGATATAACAGATATTAAGGCTTGTGCAGAGATAGCTCATTCAATAGGAGCTGTTTTGGTTGTGGACAATACTTTTTGCTCTCCTTATCTGCAAAACCCAATAGATTTAGGTGCAGATGTTGTATTGCATTCAGTAACTAAGTTTATTAATGGACATGCTGATATTGTGGGTGGAATTGTTATTTCAAAGACAAAAGAACTTAACAATAAGATTAGAGTTATGATGTCTAACTTGGGAGGTAATATGGACCCTCATCAAGCTTATATGGTTATTCGTGGAGTAAAGACTCTTGCAATAAGAATAGAAAGAGCTCAAGAGAATGCTAAAAAGGTTGCAGAGTTTTTGGAAAATCATCCAAAGGTAGAATGGGTTAAATACCCTGGTTTAGCTTCATTTAAGCAAAAAGATTTGGTTGCAAAACAAATGAGAGGAACAGGAACAATGATTAGTTTTGGACTAAAAGGCGGATTTGAAGCAGGAAAGGCATTGATGAATAATGTGAAAATGTGTATCTTGGCTGTTTCTTTAGGTGGAATAGAAACTCTTATCCAACATCCAGCATCAATGACACATTCCAAGATGTCTCCTGAGGCTCGTCAAAGTGCAGGAATAGGAGAGGGCTTGGTTCGTTTCTCTGTGGGAATTGAAGATGTAAACGATATTATCAATGATTTAAATCAAGCTTTAGAAAAAGCATAAATTAAAAGTATATCTTTTAATGAAAAAGGCAATTCTTTTTGTTCTACTACTGCTAATGGTGGTTTTACCTTGTTTCTCTCAAAGAAAACAAAAGGTGGGATTGGTTCTTAGTGGTGGTGGAGCAAGAGGGCTTGCACATGTTGGAGCAATAAAAGCTTTGGAAGAAAATAATATTCCAATTGACTATATTGCTGGCTCTTCAGTTG
Organism: uncultured Bacteroidaceae bacterium; assembly: GCA_964346795.1. Classification (GTDB taxonomy): domain Bacteria; phylum Bacteroidota; class Bacteroidia; order Bacteroidales; family P3; genus UBA10566. The sequence continues at coordinate 12,820 of CAYFWD010000043.1, read as the reverse complement.
GAGCAGTTGTTGGAGCATTATATGCTTCGGGATATAGCGTTGAAGAAATAGAAAGGTTGTTTGTTTCGGAAGATTTTCAACGTTGGCTTTCAGGAAAAGTAGATAAGAACTATGCTTACTACTATAAAGAAAGTGATAAAGAACCAAGCTTAGTGTCTTTTTCGTTTGATACTAAGAATAAGTTTAGGTTTAAGATACCTTCATCAGTTGTTAATCCAATTCAAATGGATTATGCTTTAATGGAGATTTTTGCTGGAGCATCTGCTGTTGCAAATAATAATTTTGACTCCCTTATGATTCCTTTCTTTTGTATTACTTCAGACATTGAAGCAGGAGAGGCAACTATTAGAAGGAAAGGAGATTTAGGACAGGCCGTAAGAGCTTCAATGACTTTTCCTTTGTATTTTACTCCAATAACAATTGAAGGTAAGGTTATGTTTGATGGGGGAATGTATAATAATTTTCCTGCAAAAGAGATGCAGGATATTTATAATCCTGACATAATTATAGGGGTAAAGATTTCTGGTAATTACCCTCCTCCAAGGGAAGGAGATGTTGTTTCTTATTTGCAAAACATTGTTGCAAAGGAAACAGATTATAGTATTAATTATGATAATAGTGTTATTATAGAGCCGGATTTAAAAACTTATGGAGTTTTGGAATTTGGTAAAATGAAAGAAACTTTTGATATAGGTTATAAGGCAGCTTTAGAGAAGATAAATAAAATTCGTGAGTTACAACATGACTCTGTTTCAAAGGAAGAACGAAACAAACTAAGAGATAGATTTAATGGAAGAAAACCAAAGTTTGAAATTAATAATATCATTATAGAAGGAGTAACTCATATTCAAAAGAATTATATAGAGAAATTACTTTTTTTTAACAGCAATAAAATAGACCCAACAAATCAAATCAAGAATAATTATTTCTCACTTTGTTTTGATAAAAACATAAAGTTTATTCAACCTTATGTCTATTATAATAAGTTTTCAAACTCTTATGTTTTGAATCTTAATGTTAACACACAAGAAAACTTTAAGGTAAAGGCTGGAGGATTACTCTCTTCTAATCCTATTTCTCATTTGTTTATAGGAACAGAGTATAATATTTTGCGATTTAGCTCCTATCAGGTTAAGTCTAATGTGTATTTGGGTAGGTACTACACCTCTTTTATGGGTGGATTAAGAATTGACCATCCCGCAAAGCATCCTTTTTTTACAGAAATAGAACTTGCTGCAAATATGTGGAGTTATTATAGATTAAAGACTAATTTCTTTGATTTTTCTCCACTAAATTATATTGTTCAGAATGAAAATAATCTTCAGTTTAGGATAGGTATTCCAATAGGTCTTAAAGATGAATTGGTGTTTAATGCTGGAATAGGGAATGTAAATGACAAATATTTCAATATTAAATATTCGTCAATTTATGATACTGCTGATAATACTAAATTTAATCATATTGCAACAGGACTAACTCGTACCTTCTCTTCCCTTAACGATATTCAGTTCCCAACATTAGGAATGCTTTCTAAAATGCAGATACAATACATATATGGTAAGGAAAAGTTTAGACCAGGTAATACTTCCGGTATATTAGACCCAAAAGAAAAAATGCATAACTGGATACAGTTTAGTTTTCGCCATAAACAATATTTTGAAGTAGCTAAGAATTTTTCTTTTGGAATTAATGCAGATGCTTTTTATTCTTTCCAAAACCTTTTCTCAAATTATAATTCCTCTTTGCTTAATGCTGGAGTTTATGCTCCTACATTAGAAACCTTTACTCAGTTTATGCCTGAATATAGAGCAAATCAATACTTAGGATTTGGGATAGAGAATATTTATAAGGTTAGCTTTTTTAGAATTGATGCTTCACTAAGACTTAATGCAAATTTATTTGCTCCAATTTCTCGAATAATAACTATTGAAAATAATCTTCCTCTTTATTCTCCTGAGTTTTTTAATAAAATATATTTTATAGCAAGTTCTATGTTGGTATTCAATACTCCTGTAGGACCATTAAGCATAATTGCAGGATACCACCAAAGAGATGAAAAAAAAACAAATCCTTTTACAATATCTATAAACTTTGGATATGTAATGTTTAATAAGAAAAATATTGACAGATAATGATTAAAGTAAATAATATATATAAATCCTTCTCTAACTTGCAAATCCTAAAAGGAATTGATATGGAGATAAAACCTTCCGAAATTGTTTCTATTGTTGGAGCTTCTGGTACAGGGAAAACAACCCTATTGCAAATTATAGGAACTCTTAATAAAGCTGATAAAGGAGAGGTTTGGATACATGGGAATAACGTTTCAAATATGACGGATAATCAGTTAGCAGGTTTTAGAAATAAAGAGATAGGTTTTGTGTTTCAGTTTCATCATCTTTTAGCGGAGTTTTCAGCAATAGAAAATGCTTGTATTCCTGCTCTGATTGCCAAAAAATCAAAGAAAGAAGCTCAAAAAGAAGCAGAAGAACTATTTGAAATACTTCAATTAAAAGACAGAATGCATCATAAACCTTCAGAACTTTCCGGAGGAGAACAGCAAAGAGTGGCAGTAGCAAGAGCATTAATAAATAAACCTTCAATAATTTTGGCAGATGAGCCTTCAGGTAATTTAGATTTTCAAAATGCAAAAGACCTTCACAGTCTTTTCTTTTCTCTTAGAGAACTCTATAAACAAACTTTTTTGATTGTAACACATAATGAAGAGTTGGCAAATATGAGTGATAGAAAACTTTTGATGAAGGATGGAAAAATAATAGAATAAGAATATGAATAAGTCGCAGTTAATTTATGGAATAAGACCTGTTGTGGAGGCTCTTAGAAGTGGAACGGAAATAGAAAAAATCTTTCTTCAATCTTCATTGCAGGGTACTCTTTTGCAGGAGTTAAAGGAAGAAATAAGAAAAAGAAAGACAGTTGTTCAGTATGTCCCTGTTGAAAAGCTTAATCGTTTGACAAAGAATAATCATCAAGGAGTAGTAGCTATTATTTCTTTAATTGAATATTCCGACTTTGAAGAGGTGGTAATGCAAACTATTGAAAAAGGTAAGACACCATTTCTTATTATGCTTGACAGGGTAACTGATGTTAGAAATCTTGGGGCAATTGCAAGAAGTGCAGAATGTGCGGGAGTAGATGCTATTGTAGTACCTCAATATTCTTCAGCACAAATAAATGAAGACGCAATCAAAACTTCTTCTGGAGCTCTTTTACGTTTACCAATTTGCAGGGAAACAAATCTTAAGACGACAATAAATGTAGCAAAACAATTAGGTGTTAATGTCTATTGTGCTACCGAAAAGGGAGGGGAATTATATACGGAAGTTCCAATGAAAGAAAGCCTAATGATAGTTATGGGCTCTGAAGATACAGGAGTTTCTCCAGAAATAATAAAACTTTGCGATAAGAAAGTTAAAATTCCAATTAAAGCAAATATAGAATCTCTTAATGTTTCGGTTGCAGCAGGAATATTGATGTACGAAGTTGTAAGACAAAGAGATTTAATGTAAGTATAATTGGAAATTTCTTTTTAAGCCTTCATTATGAAAAAGAAAAATAATTTGTCAAATATATTAGGTTTGTTTTCTGTTAGAGCTATTCTTCTTGCAGTTTTGGGATTTTTGTTTTTTTCTTGTGCTCAAATAGGGACTCCAAGTGGAGGTGTTTATGACAAAACTCCACCGAAAGTTTACATTTCCAAACCTTCTCATAATAGTACTAATTTTAAGGGAAATTCTTTTGAAATAATTTTTGATGAATATATTAATACTGATAACACATCTGAAGAGATAATTATTTCTCCTCCTTTGAAAAATAAACCAACAATTAAATCTCATCTTAAAAGATTAAAAGTAAGTTGGACTGATACTTTGGCAGAGAATACAACTTATATATTTGATTTTGGCACTTCAATTATTGATTTTACAGAAGGGAATAGAATAAATAACTTAGTTTATAGTTTTTCAACGGGAGATATTATTGATACTTTTGAATATAAGGGTAGGGTATTGGAAGCATATAGCTTAAAGCCTGCTCCTAAGAAATATGTAATGCTTTACAAGTCGGAAGAAAATGATATTGCAAAAAAAGAAAAACCTTCCTATATCACTCGCACAGACTCAAATGGAAACTATTATTTTCAAAATATTGCTGAAGGAACATATCAGCTATTTGCTCTTGATGACAAGAATCAAAATCTTATATATGATTTAAGCAATGAAGGAGTAGGGTTTGTAAAGGATAGAGTTTCTTCAACAATCTATAAAACAGATTCCACCACAAAAATAATTCCATTAAAGGATAATATTATTTATTTCTACGAACCTAAGGACACTATAATTAATCTATTATCTAATAAACTCCTTTCAAAATACTGCTTACAGCTTGTCTTTTCAAATCCAACAACTGATAGTCTTGATTTTGTTTTTGAATATCCAAAGTTTTCGGATAAGGAAGACACGAGTTTGTATTTGCAATTTAGTAAAACCAAAGATACAATAAGTATTTGGACTCTTAAGCAGTCTTTTGACTCAGTAAAAATGGTAATTACAGATAAGGGGTTTAAAGAAAAAATAGAGTTATTTAATCTAAAACTAAGAAAAGAAATCAAAGATACATTTAATCTTAAATCTCCTTATTCCAAACAATCTTTTTTTGAGAGAACTCTTATAGAAGTGCCTTTCCCTTTAATAGATACTTCCAAAACCTATAAGGCAGAAAGGATTACTCAAGAAGATACAACAGAAATTTCTCTAAAAATATCTTCTTTTTCACCTCTTTTCCTTGAAATAGTAGATGTTTTACCTCCTAATTCAAATCAGACAATAAAAATCCCAAAAGGAATAATAACTAATGCACTTAACCAAACAAATGATTCTTTAATGTTTTCTCTTCAAATTGATTCAGAAGAAGATTATGGGAATTTCTTCTTGAATATTAATGATACAGTTAATTCCAATATGTCTTACATATTAATTTTAGAAGATTTACAAGGCAAGGAGTTAAGAAGAGAGTTAGCTCAAAACAAGGATAAAGTTAGTTTTATGTACTTAAAAGATGGGGGATATAAGTTAAGGATAATTTTTGATGTGAATAAAAATGGAGTTTGGGACTATGGCGACTATTCTCAAAGAATTACTCCAGAGCAAATAAAATACTTTCCTAAACCTATAAACATTAGAAAGAATTGGGATTTGGAAGAGACATGGTATAATTAAGTTAAGGATAATTTCAAATAAGTTTCGTTTATTTTTTAGTAAACTAAGATTAAATTAGCATAAATTAAACTTTTGTTTTTGGATAAAAATGCATATTCTGAGAAAGAAAAGTCAAAAAAGTTTGCTATAAAACAAATAAAATGTATCTTTGCACCCTCAAATAATAAAATAAAAATAAATAAAACGCTATTATGGCAGTAAAAATCAGACTACAACGTCATGGAAAGAAAGCACAACCTTTCTACCATATCGTTATTGCGGATGCTCGAGCAGCACGTGATGGAAAATTTATTGAAAAAATTGGGACTTATAATCCTATGACTTCTCCTGCAACCATTAATTTGGATATTGAGAGAGCTTGTCAATGGTTGAAAAATGGTGCTCAACCTACTGATACAGCAAGAGCTATTCTTTCTTATAAAGGTGTTCTTCTAAAACGTCATCTTCAAATAGGAGTTGATAAGAAAGCAATCACTCAAGAAGTTGCAGATGCAAAATTTAATGCATGGCTTACTGAAAAAGAAAATAAGATTTCAGCTAAGAAGGAAGAAAATAGAAATTCAAAGAAAGCAGAAGCAAAGAAAGCATTAGCTCAAGAAATGGAAGTAAATGCTAAACGTCTTGCTGAAATTGAAAAGAAGAAAGAAGAGCTTGAAGCTGCAAAGAGAGCAGAACAAGAAGCTGCAAAGGCAGAAACAGAAAAAGCTGAAGCTCCAGCTCAAGAAGAAGCACAAGAACAGGCTTCAGAAGTAGAAGAGCCAAAGGCTGAATAATAAAAAAAACAGTAATTCTTCATAATGATTACCAAGACCGTATCTTTTAATTAAGAGCGGTCTTTTTTATTCCAATACAATAATTACACAAAACATATAGTATTTAATAATAAATAATGATTTTATTATGGATAAGAAAGATACTTATTATTTAGGTAAGGTTGTGAAACCATTTGGGTTTAAGGGTGATTTGGTTTTGTTCTTTGATGTTGATGACCCAGAACAATACTCAGAGTTGGATGGGCTTTATATTGAAATTAATAAAACTTTGGTGCTTTATCCAATTAGTTCAATTAGATTAAATGGTAATAAGGCAACGGTTAGATTTGAAAATATTACTCCAGAGGATAGTTTAAGACTTATTGGAAAGGATTTGTTTTTACCTATTTCTCTTCTTCCAAAGCTTGAGGGTAATAAGTTTTATTTCCATGAAATTATTGGTTTTGGGGTTATTGATAAGGAAAAAGGAGATATAGGAATAATAGAATCGGTTTTAGAAAATCCAGCACAACCACTTTTTTCTATTAAATTTAATCAAAAAGAAATACTTATTCCAATAATAGATAAGGTTATTGATAAAGTAGATAGAGATGCTAAGATAATATATATCAATGCTCCTGTGGGTTTAATAGACCTTTATTTATCGTAAAAGGAAATTTATTTATCGTTTTTCAATAAAAATATTTGTTGGTTTGAAAAATAAATTGTTACTTTGCATCGTTAAAAGGAATGATTATTCAAGAGGAAAATGATTTAACTGTTTAAGATTATGAGAGGAGATAGAGAAATGGCAATAATAGTTAATTTAGATGTGATGATGGCTAAGAGAAAGATTGGCTTAGGAGAATTAGCTCAAAAGATTGATTTGACTCCTGCAAATCTTTCAATACTTAAAACGGGGAAAGCAAAGGCAATACGATTTTCAACACTTGAAGCAATATGTAAGGTGTTGGAATGTCAGCCAGGAGATATTTTGGAATTTGATAATACAATAGAAAATAAATAGAAAATAAATTAATAATTAATTAAACAAACAACTAAAATGAAAAGTAGATTTTTATTAGTATTAGCGTTGTGTTTAACACTCGTTACTACAGGATTTGCTCAGTTTGGTGCAACAAAAGCAAAGAAAGCTTTAGACTTAAATGAGGAAATCAAATTAGATGGAAAAGTACGTTATGGAAAACTTTCAAACGGACTTACTTACTACGTTAGAGCAAACTCTAAGCCAGAAAATAGGGCAGAGTTTCAAATTGCAGTTAATGCAGGTTCTGTTCTTGAAGAGGCTGACCAAGTAGGTTTAGCTCACTTTACAGAACACATGGGATTTAATGGAACAAAGCAATTCCCAGGAAATAGTCTAATAGACAATTTAGAAAAAGAAGGAATTGTATTTGGTCGTGAAATTAATGCTTATACAGGATTTGACCAAACAGTTTATATGGTAACTCTTCCAACAGACAAGCCAGAATTGTTTGATATGGGATTAAAAATTCTTGATGGCTGGGCATTTGGAATGCTTATGACAGAAAAGGAAATTGAAAAAGAAAGAGGAGTTATTATTGAGGAATGGCGTTTAGGACAAGGTGCTCAAGACCGTTTGAGAAATAAAACTTGGCCAACAATGCTTAAAGGTTCTCTTTATGCAGACCGTTTACCAATAGGAACTCTTGAAAACCTTCAAACCTTCAAGCCAGAATCAATTAGACGTTTCTATAAAACTTGGTATCGTCCAGAAAATATGGCTATAATTGTAGTTGGAGATTTTGATGCAGATGAAATGGAACAAAAGATTAAGGATTATTTCCAAATGAATGATGCACCTTCAACTCCATTTAATCGTTCAATCATTACTCTTCCTGACAATAAAGAACCACTTATTGCTATTGCAACAGACAAAGAAGCAACAAGCAATTCAATTCAGTTCTTCTACAAACATCCTAACACTCCAATAAAAACTATTGGTGATTTCCGTCAACAAGAATTAGTTCACGGACTATTTGACCAAATTATAAATGCACGTTTACAAGAACTTTCTGATAAAAAAGATTGTCCATTTATGTATGCAGGAGTAGGATATGGAAATTTCTTAGCTCGTCCAACAGATGCTTTTATGGGATTTATTACTGCAAAAGACGGAAAGGTTATGGATGCATTTGAAGCAGTATTGATGGAAAATCAAAGAGCATTACAACATGGCTTCCTTCAAACAGAGTTAGATAGAGCAAAAGAAAATCTACTATTACAATATGATAAAGAAGCAAAAGAAGAGTCAAAAACACAAAGTTCTCGTTTAGCAGCAAGATATGTTGATAATTTCTTAGAAGGAACTCCTGTTGCTGGAGCAAGAATAGAAAACCGTTATGCAAAAGAATTAATGGATGATATTACCCTTGATGAGGTTAATGCTCTAATTAAAAAATGGATAACAGAAGAAAACTTTGTTGTAAATATAACAATGCCAGAAAAGAAAGGCAATAAAGTTCCAACAGAACAAGATGTATTGAAACTTGTTAACAAGGTTAATAAAGCAAAAACCAAGCCTTATGTTGATAATGTTAAGACAGAGCCTTTCCTTGCAAAAGAACCAAAGGCTGGAAAAGTTAAATCAAGAAAAGAAAACACAGAATTTGGCTTTACAGAATTAGAACTTTCCAATGGAGCAAAGGTTATCCTTAAACCAACAGACTTCAAAAACGATGAGATATTAGTTAACGCATTTTCAAAAGGAGGAACATCTCTATATCCTGACAATAAAATGATAAATGCAAATTTTGCAGCATCAATTATTGACGGAAGTGGTATTGGTAATTATGACAACTCTCAATTAATGAAGTTTATGAAAACTAAAAATATGGGAGTAACACCTTATATTAATGATTTAGAAGAGGGCTTTAGAGGAAGTTCATCACCAAAAGACTTTGAAACACTTCTACAATATATGTATATGTTCTTTGAAGTGCCAAGAAAAGATAAGGAAATAATGGAAAAAGAAGTATCAAAACTTCAAACTCAAATTCAAATGCTTAAGAATATGCCAGAATTTGACTTCCAAATAAAGTTAATGAAGAGTATTCAACCAAATGATAAGAGAACAATCCTAATCCCAACAGAAGAACAATTAAAGAAAATGAATATAGATGAAATGTATACCATATTCCGTGAACGTTTCTCTGATGCTTCAGACTTTACATTTATCTTTGTTGGAAACTTTGGCATAGATACAACAATAGGACTAATTGAAAAATATATTGGAGGAATGCCTTCAAAAGGAAAGAAAGAAAACTGGATAGACAGAAGTACTCCATTTGCTAAGGGAGTTGTTGATGAAGTAGTTTATAAGGGAGAAGCAGAAAAAGGAATGTTAGCCTTAGTAACCAACAAACCATTTGAATGGAGTCAAAAAGAGATTATGGCAACCAATATTCTTGGAGATATTTGTGACATAAAACTAACCGAAACAATTCGTGAAGAATTAGGAGGAACATACTCTCCATCATTCCGTTTGAGTTTTGATAAATATCCAAAACCAGAAGTTACAATGATGGCATTCTATGGATGTGACCCAACAACAATAGACAAGCTAACAAATGCAACATGGGAAGTATTGGATAAAATTATCAATGAAGGACCAACAGATGTTGACTTAGCAAAGGTTAAGGAACAATTAATCCGTGCAAGAGAAAAGAATATTAAGGAAAATAATTTCTGGACATCAGTAATAAAAGGTTCAATATGGTATGAAAACCCACTTAGAACACTTGAACAATACAAAGCAGCAGTAAATGAAATTACTAAAGAAGATGTTCAAGCCGTTGCAAAGAAATATATTGACCACAAAGAACATGTAAGAGTAAGTTTGAAACCAGCAGCAATGCAAGGTAAATAATAACTAAAAGAACTTTTTTATGGAGGCTGTCTCGTTTGAGGCAGCCTCTTTTTTTTGTACAAAGAATTAATGGAAAACAGATTTTAGAAAAGTAAATTTCTTTGTCAGGCTCTTTCTTTGTACCTTTGTAGTCTAATAATTTTCTATAAAGATAATGATTGATTGATATGAGAAATAAGTTGTTTGTTTGTGTCTTGTTTTTAATAGTATCTTTTGTTTTTCCTGTTGATAAGGCATTTTCTCAAGATATTAAGGTTGGAGCTGAAAGGGTTGAGGAGTATTTGCATTTGCTTAATGGGAAAAAGGTTGGATTGGTTGCTAATCAAACTTCTGTGATAGGAAAAACACATTTAGTAGATTCTTTAATTAGTTTGGGAGTTAATCTAAAGACAATATTTTCTCCTGAACATGGATTTAGAGGAGATGCTGAGGCAGGAGCCATTATATCTTCTTCAATTGATGCCAAAACAAATCTTCCTATAGTTTCTCTTTATGGAAATAATAAAAAGCCAAGGAAAGAAGAGATTGAAAAAAACGATGTAATTGTTTTTGACTTGCAGGATGTAGGTTGCAGGTTCTACACTTATATTTCCACTCTTCACTATGTTATGGAGGCTTGTGCGGAGAGCAATATCCCTCTAATCGTTCTTGATAGACCAAACCCTAATGCTTCCTATATTGATGGTGCTGTTTTGAAAGATATTTCCTTAGTTAGTTTTGTTGGAATGCACCCTGTGCCAATAGTTTATGGAATGACGATAGGGGAGTATGCTAAGATGATAAATGGAGAGTGCTGGATAGGAACTTCAAATAATAGAGTAAAAGGAGAAAAAGGAAAATTAGAATGCGATTTAACCATAATACCTGTTGAAAACTATAACCATAACACTCATTATTCCTTGCCTGTTTCTCCAAGTCCTAACCTAAGGACAGATTGTGCAATAGAGCTTTATCCTTCAATATGTTGGTTTGAAGGAACGCCCATAAGTGTTGGAAGAGGGACTGATACACCCTTTGAAATAATAGGTTTTCCTAACTACCAGACCCAAAAAGGAAAAGAAATAATTAGCTTTATGCCAAGAGTAATAAAAGGAGTTAGCGACAATCCTCCCTATAAAAATCAAGCTTGTAAAGGCTTAAAACTCCGTTGTAAAAATAAGAAAGAAATAGACCTAAACTATCTAATAGAGATGTATAATACCTATCCCAATAAAGATAAGTTTTTCCAACCCTTCTTTGATAAGCTTGCAGGCACCAAAGACCTGAAAACCCAAATAAAACAAAACCTCAGCCCTCAAGAAATAAAGAAAACCTGGGCAAAAGACTTAGAAGAATTTAAGGAAATAAGAGAGAAGTATTTGATTTATTAGTTCAATGCTCCTTTAAGAATATATTTACAATCCTATTTCTTAGATTTTTTCTTCTTCTTTGAAACGGAGCTTTTAGATGAAACAGCTCCCTTAGGTGGTGCTTTTTCTATTGAAAACTTAAGTTCTCCAAGTATTTCTTTTAGGTTTTTGTGTGGGCGAAATGTAATGCGATTGCCCTTTACCTTTACTTTTGAAATATCCTTTGGAGAATCCATTGCAGGACTTGTAACGGTAAGACCTATTGTTCCTATACCTTCCAAATTAACACTATGTCCCATAGCAAGTCCTCTTTTTGTAACCATAGAAAGTCCCAATAGGGCAGACATTACATCTCCTTCGGTAAGCGATGATGCTTCTGCAATCTGTTGACAAACCTCAGCGGTTGATAATGTCTTTTTAGTTTTTTTGCAAGCGTAGTATTTTTCTTCTACTTCTCCATCTTTGTTTAAGAACTTCTTTTTCCAAATTTTGTAAGTAATAGCCATAATATTTATTTGTTAAGTTAAACATAATAGAAGGGAAAAACCTTCTTAAAATTTTTGTAAAAGTACAAAAATAATTCTAATTAGAGCATAAAAACCAAATATTTATATTTATAATTTCTTATATTATATTTCTCAAATAAGATATTCTATTGTGAAAACAAGGATATTACGACTAAAAAACAAAGATTTCACGGCATTAAAACGAAGTCATGACGATCTTAAATCTTCGCTTTTACGAGGTCGAAATGCCATCTCGTTTCAGTGAAATGGCATTTCGTTGTATATGAAATGGCATCTCATGGCAACGAAATGGCATTTCGTTTCACTAAGTCTTCGTTTTGAGGTCGTGATAACTTCGTTTTAGTTTCAATAAGTCTTGATTTTAGCTCGTAAAAATTTAAGTTATCTTTTTATAAGTCTCTTTTTTTGACAAAAACTCTTTGAGTAAAGAAATAAAACATTAACTTTGCAAATGTTTTTGATAAATTATTTCAAAGAAAAATAAAACAACAAAATAAAATTTAATTTATATGGCATTTAACTTAAGAAACCGAAGCTTTTTGAAGCTTTTAGACTTTACACCAAAGGAAATTCAATATCTTTTGGATTTAGCACGCGACCTTAAACGTGCAAAATACACAGGAACAGAAACACAAAGACTTAAAGGGAAGAATATTGTTCTTCTTTTTGAAAAAGATTCAACTCGTACACGTTGTTCCTTTGAAGTAGGAGCTTTAGACCAAGGGGCTCACGTAACTTATTTAGGACCTTCAGGTTCTCAAATGGGAAAGAAAGAATCAATGAAAGATACCGCAAGAGTTCTTGGAAGAATGTACGATGGTATTGAATATAGAGGATATGACCAAACTACTGTTGAGGCTTTGGCAGAATATTCTGGAGTTCCTGTTTGGAATGGACTAACCAATGAGTTTCACCCAACACAAATTCTTGCTGACTTCCTAACAATGAGTGAGCATATAAACAAACCTTTAAATGAAGTTTCATTCTGCTATTTGGGAGATGCACGTAATAATATGGGTAACTCACTAATGGTTGGTGCAGCAAA
>CAYFWD010000042.1:0-16796 GCA_964346795.1 uncultured Bacteroidaceae bacterium | reverse complement strand
ATTTTGAAGAAGTTATTTGACCCAATAAGTCAGACTTATCAACTCAACAAGTCAGTCTTATCAACCTGACAAGTCAGACTTATCAACCTATTAAGTCAGACTTACCGACCATAAACAAGATGTCTTTAAGTAAAATCAAGAAGTCTAAAAGTAAAAACAAGAAGTTAAAATTAAAAATAACTAAGTCAAGAATAAAAAACACCTATTTAGTTGAAAAAAGATACCGCAAAAATAAAATTATACGGCGGATAAATTTATTTTTGCCTTAGATAATTTTGTTTTTGCGAAGTCTTTTTTGGAGAAAAGGTAGAGACGCGATTTATTACGTTTCTATATTTTTTTGTGTGGGATATTTTGCTTTGCATAAGGAGAAATAAAATTGCATACAATAGAAAAATATATCCTTTTTATTTTGAAATTTCTAAAACTTTTGTATAACTTTGCATCTATCAATTATAAATTCTTTATCATGAAAAAGATAATCTTAACAATAGCTTTGGTTTTTGCTTTATTAAAAATAGATGCACAAACCCAATATGATACTATAGTTTATCACCCCTATGATTTAAGCAATAATTATTTTGGAAGCATGGACTTAGTCTATCATGAAATGCGTTCATTAGAATGTTATGGTTGTGATATAGGAAATCTTCCTGGTACAAATACCCCGTGTTCTATGGTTAGACCAATAACAGAAAGAAATGAATACGATATTAGAGGAGTAGCACAACCCTATCATTTTGATTCAACCGTTACAGTAATTGGTATAGCAGTAAAAGTCCCAACTTATAGTTTAGACCCTTCTGTATATGGAACTGTGTATTTTCGTATAATGGATATGAGCTTTAAAGAACTATTAGCAAAAACTCCTATTTATCCATGGCATACTCCAGATTCTAATGGTTATAAAAGACATTGGTTCTTTAAGGAAATACCTGTAAAGGATTTTGTATTAATAGGGGATATTACTCCACTTAGTCAAACTGGATTTGGTATTATATATCCATGTACATGGAGTTTATATGACACAATAGGATGTTTAGAAAATTATCTTCGCTCAAATGGAATGCCTTATGATACAATGTTTGTTGGAATAGATTATCATGCTCAAGACCCTTATGCAACAGTAACAGATACATTATATGCGACAACCTTTTCTGAAAATCCTTGGTTGCTTAGAAATGGCGAATGGATACGTTTTGCAGATGACCCAGCTTATAATTTATATCAAAAGACTTTTATAGAGTTTCTTCCAATACTAAAAGTTGCAAGAGCAGATACAACAAATTTAGCAGAAATAAGTATTGATGAAAACATAATAAAGCTATTTCCAAACCCAGCAAAGAATACCTTAAATATAGAAAGTAAAGAGACAATAAAAGAAATAGAGTTTTACGATGCCTTAGGAAAGAAAGTAAAAGCCCTAACCATCAACAAAAAAGAAGCTATAATAGATATAAGAACACTAAAGAAAGGCAACTACGTTGTAAATATCTACACTGATAAAGGCAAAAGAACTAAAAAGTTAGTTGTGAACTAAGATATTAGCGGAAAGGTTATTATTGGAAAGTAATTCATAATTGAAGTTTTTATTTAAAGCAATAAGTCTTAAAAATAGGTTTTAGTACGATTTATTTTTAATGAACTTTTGTGTCAAAAATTTTTGTATATTTGCAGATTGATTTTTAAAAATAAAAGTGAAGATGAGTGAAGATTTGAATAATAAGAAAAATGGTTATTCGGCTGATAATATAACAGTATTGGAGGGATTGGAGGCTGTTCGTTTGCGTCCTGCAATGTATATTGGTGATGTAAATGTAAGAGGTTTGCATCATTTGGTATATGAGGTTGTGGATAACTCTATTGATGAGGCTTTGGCTGGATTTTGTACAAAGATAAATGTCTCTATTTTGGAAGATAACTCAATTAGGGTTGAGGATAATGGTCGTGGTATTCCTGTTGATATTCATGAAAAAGAAGGTAGAAGTGCTTTGGAAGTTGTAATGACGGTATTGCACGCTGGTGGTAAGTTTGACAAAGGCTCATACAAGGTTTCGGGAGGTTTGCACGGAGTGGGTGTGAGTTGTGTTAATGCTCTTTCTTCTCACATGAAGGTAAGTGTTTTTAGAGATGGCAAGGAGTATGAACAAGAATACGGAAAGGGTATTCCTCACTACTCTGTTAGAGAGGTAGGTTCTTCCTCAAAAACAGGAACAACAACTCATTTTAAGCCAGATGATACTATCTTTACTGTTGTGGAGTATAATTATGAAACATTATGTACTCGTCTTAGAGAATTATCATTTTTGAATAAGGGGTTAGAGTTAAGTATTACTGATTATAGACAAAAGAATGAGGATGGAAGCTTTGTTAGTGAAAGATTTTATTCTGAAGATGGGTTAAAGGATTTCATTATTTACTTAGATGGTAATCGTGAGAAACTAATGCCAGAGCCTATTTATATTGAAGGAGAAAAGCAGGATATTCCTATTGAGATAGCAATGCAATATAATACTACCTTTACAGAAAACATTCATTCCTATGTAAATAATATCAACACTCACGAAGGAGGGACACATCTTTCAGGTTTTCGTAGAGGTTTAACACGTACTCTTAAAAGTTATGCTGATAAGAGTGGTATGTTGGATAAGTTGAAATTTGAGATAACAGGAGATGATTTTCGTGAAGGATTAACAGCTGTTATTTCTGTAAAGGTACAAGTGCCACAATTTGAAGGACAAACCAAGACTAAGCTCGGAAATACTGAGGTAATGGGTGCGGTTGACCAAATTGTTTCGGAGCTTTTGACCAATTATTTGGAAGAAAATCCAAAGGAAGCAAAACAAATTGTTAATAAGGTTATTTTAGCAGCAACAGCACGTCATGCAGCACGAAAGGCAAGAGAGTTGGTTCAAAGACAAACAGTTTTGGGAGTTGCAGGCTTGCCAGGTAAACTTGCCGATTGTTCTAATACTGACCCAGAAAAATGTGAGCTATTTCTTGTGGAAGGGGATTCCGCAGGAGGAACAGCAAAACAAGGTAGAAATAGAGAATATCAAGCTATATTGCCACTAAGAGGAAAGATATTAAATGTTGAAAAGGCAATGCCTCATAGGGTTTTGGATTCTGACGAAATAAAGAATATATATACAGCTCTTGGTGTTTCTATTGGAACAGCAGAAGATAGTAAGGCTTTAAATATGGAAAAATTGCGTTATCATAAGGTTGTTATTATGACTGATGCTGACGTTGATGGTAGCCATATTGCAACTCTAATACTTACTTTCTTCTTTAGATATATGAGAGAGTTGATTGAAAATGGATATGTTTATATTGCAACACCTCCTTTATATTTAGTAAGAAAAGGAAAACAAGAGCGTTATTGTTGGACAGAGGAAGAGCGTCAAGCTGCTCAAGAAGAGTTTGGAGAATCAGGAGTTACTGTTCAACGTTATAAAGGTCTTGGAGAAATGAGTGAAACACAGCTTTGGGAAACAACAATGAATCCTGAAACAAGGACATTCCGTAAGGTTGAAATAGAAAATGCATCAGAAGCAGACAGGGTTTTCTCAATGCTTATGGGTGATGAAGTGCCTCCAAGAAGAGAGTTTATTGAAAGAAATGCAACCTATGCTAATATTGATGCTTAGTTAAGCATAAAGAGGATTTTTTTAAGATATTATTGCTCCAATTCTTTACTAAAAAGTTTTGGAGCTTTTTTTATGCTTTTTTATCGATATGTCCTTTAATGAGAGAAAGTAATTGCTCTAATTCTTTCATCTTAAAAATTCTTGCAACTAAATAGTATGTAAAACCACCAATAATAACTCCTAAGCTAAGTTTTAGAATATTAGGTATGTTTACATAGTTAATTAGATAAACCACTCCTCCCATAAAAATAGAGGCTAAGAAAGTTTTTGCAATATCCTTTAATTGTGTTGGAATGCTAAGATTAATTAGTCTTGAGCCATAAAAAGTATTTATAGCCAAATTGATAATAGCATAAACTATCAAACTAAAACAAAGTGCGTAAATACCAAATGGTAAAGAGATAAATAATAAAATTATTCCAATAATTTTCTTTAGTACTTCTAATCTAAAAAATAAATCACTTCTTCCTTTTACCTGCATCAGGTTTTGATGAATGGCATTAAGAGGGTAAAACATATAGTAGAAGGAAAGTATTTGAAGCAATGGCACTATTCCTTTCCATTTTTCGGTTAGAATTAGAATAATAAATGGTTCTGCAACTGCTGCTAATCCAACCATTAATGGAAAGACAATAAAGGCTGCAAGTTGTAAGTATTGGCGAAGGACTTGTTTGAGCTTTTCGTCTTCATCTTGAATTGATGACATTATGGGATAGGTAACTCTCCAAAGTATGCCTGTTATGTTTGATGAAGGAAATTGTGCAAATTGTTCTGCACGGGTATAATAACCAAGATTAGTAGCAGAGAAACGTTTTCCTATTACTAATGTGTAGAGATTAAGATAAATTGTATGCAGTAAATTAGCAGCTAAAATTTTAGAGCCAAAGCCAAAAAGACGTGTAAATGATGATTTGGAAAAAATTAGTTGAGGTCTCCATTTTTCAAAATACCAAAATAAAGAGGTTTGAATAATGTTTATGGAAGTAAATTGAGCAACTAATGCCCATACTCCAAATCCTTTATAAGCCATAATTATTCCTATTCCTCCTCCTGCTAAAACAGAAACTAAAGAAGCTTTTGCTTGAGTTTTGAAGTCTATTTTAATTGTGAGTATTGTTTTTTGAATAACTTGAAATGCCAAAATAATAAGGTTTACAGACATTATTTCAATGACAAGTTTTAATTTAGGCATTTCATAAAATTGAGAGATAATACCAGCAGAAAGGAAGAAAATTATGGCAAGGAATATTCCTATAATTATATTAAAATAAAATACAGTTGAATAGTCTTCTTGGTTTCTGTCTTTCTTTTGTATTAGAGCATTTGACAAACCTCCGTCGGTAAAGGTTTGAGCCAATGCCATAAAAATAGCAAGCATACCTATTAGACCATAATCGGCAGGTAGGAGTAAACGTGCTATAATAATTTGAACAATAAATTGAATAATTTGAACCGAAAAGCGTTCAATAGCACTCCAAATAACTCCGTTTACTGTTTTTTGTTTTATATTCATTTGATGCAAAATTAATATAAATATGTTTAACACGAATTAAAAAAGAGTTATATTTGCATCCTAATTAGTATATAATTTAATTTGTAAGTCTTATGTTAAATACAAAATACATATTTGTAACAGGTGGTGTAACTTCTTCATTAGGAAAGGGAATAATGGCCTCGTCATTAGCTTTACTTCTAAAACTTAGAGGATTTTCAGTAACAATTCAAAAATTAGACCCTTATCTTAATGTTGACCCAGGAACATTAAATCCTTATGAACATGGAGAATGTTTTGTAACGGAAGATGGTGCAGAAACAGATTTGGATTTGGGACATTACGAACGTTTTACTAATGTTAGAACATCTCAAGCTAATAATGTAACAACAGGAAGAATATATCAAACAGTTATAGATAAGGAAAGGAGAGGAGATTATTTGGGAGGAACAGTTCAGGTTATTCCTCATGTTACTGATGAAATAAAAAGAAGAATAAAAATACTTGGAAGTACAGGTAATTATGATTTTGTTATTACTGAACTTGGAGGTGTAGTTGGAGATATTGAATCTCTTCCATTTATTGAGTCTGTTCGTCAACTTGAATGGGAATTGGGGAAAAATGTAGTTGTAATACATCTAACATACATTCCTTATATTGCAGCTGCAGGAGAATTGAAGACAAAACCTACTCAACATTCTGTAAAAGAAATGAGGGAGCAGGGAGTTCAGCCTGATATTATTGTTTGTAGAACAGAACATAAGCTTTATGAGGATATAAAAGATAAGATTGCATTATTTTGTAATGTTGAAAGAGATAGTGTTATAGAGTCCTTGGATGCTCCTTCAATTTATGAGGTGCCTCTTCAAATGTTAAAAGAA
Source organism: uncultured Bacteroidaceae bacterium (assembly GCA_964346795.1). GTDB lineage: Bacteria > Bacteroidota > Bacteroidia > Bacteroidales > P3 > UBA10566. Next base: position 10,773 of record CAYFWD010000042.1, on the reverse strand, counting down.
AAATTAGATATTCAAGTTCTTAATCGTCTTGGAGTAAAAGCTCACGGAGAGCCTAATTTGGAAAAATGGAAAGGATTTCTTTACAAACTTAATAATCCAGTTCACGAAGTTAGTATTGGTTTGGTAGGGAAGTATGTTGAACTAAAAGATGCCTATAAGTCAATTTCAGAATCCTTTATTCATGCAGGTGCTTCTTTGCAGTGTAAGGTAAAGCTCAAACTTATTCACTCTGAAGATTTGGAAAAGGGAGAAGAAGTTTGTAATAATGAATTAAGTAATTTAGATGGAATTTTAGTAGCTCCAGGTTTTGGAGCAAGAGGAATAGAAGGAAAACTTTGTGCTATTAAATATGCAAGAGAGAATAATATTCCTTTCTTAGGTATATGTTTGGGTATGCAGATGGCTGTTGTGGAATTTGCAAGAAATGTTATGAAGTTCAAAGATGCTCATTCAGTTGAAATGTTGCCAAGTACAAAACATCCTGTCGTTGATATTATGGAAGAACAAAAGCAAGTAACTGATATGGGAGGAACAATGCGTTTGGGAGCTTATCCTTGCCATTTGAAAAAAGGTTCAAAGATTTATGAAGCTTATCAAAAAGAAGAGATTTCTGAACGTCATCGTCATCGTTATGAGTTTAATAATAAATATCTAAAAGAATTTGAAGAAGCAGGAATGATTGCTACAGGAATTAATCCTAAATCAAATTTAATTGAAGTTATTGAATTGGTAAATCATCCTTATTTTGTTGGTGTACAATTTCATCCAGAATATAAATCAACTGTAGAAGAACCACATCCATTATTTATTTCATTTATTAAGGCTGCAATGACTAAGAGATAAAAAATATTTGTATTTTTGCCGCCCCAAAAATTTACAATTGCGAGTTATCAAGAATATAACAATTGCAAATTATTGAGAGAAAATATTAATAATAATGTAATTGTTTTTGATAATGAATACAGGAAAAAAACACAGAATTAAACACAGCATTAAACATTTCTTTTTGAAATGGGATTTTGAAAGGATTCTAACTTTTGGCTATGCTTCAAAAGTCCCTCAAAGAAATCTTCTTATGGGATACCTATCCTATATAATTTTTGGATTAGTTTTAATATCCCTGCCAATATCTCAAAAGGTAGAAATATCTTTTGTAGATAATCTTTTTAATATTACTTCTGTCGTTTCAACAACAGGTTTGGCAACGGTAAATCTTTCTCAGTCATATACCTTTTTTGGACAATTTGTTATACTTCTTTTAATTCAATTGGGAGGTTTGGGATATATGACTCTTACATCTTTTATGATGTATCAACTAACTCACCATTTCATTAGAATAAAAAATGGAGTAATGAGGGCAACTTTTGCAATACCTATTGAATTTACAATGCCTTCTTTAGTGAAAAATATTATTTGGTTTTCTCTTGTCTTTGAATTGATAGGAACAATACTCCTTTTTATACTATTCAATCAAGCAGGAGTCGACAATTCTCTTTGGAATGCAGCTTTTATTAGTATTTCGGCATTTTGTACCGCAGGATTTAGCTTGTTTGATAACTCTCTGATGATATTTAGAGATAATTATTGGGTAAATATTGTTGTTTCTGTTCTATGTTATATTGGAGCAATGGGCTTTATAGTTTTGATTGATTTTACAAATAAACTCAAAAACAAAAACTATAAAATAACTTTTACTACTAAAATTATCATTGTTTTAACCTTTGCAGTAACTCTAATAGGTACTCTGCAATTATTCTTTTTTGAACCTTCTCTCTCAAAATATAATTCAGCAGAAAAATTAATGATTTCCATCTTTCAATCCATTTCCGCAATGTCAACAGGAGGTTTCAATACAGTTAATTTGGGTGAATTTGGCTTGGCTTCACTATTAATAATAACAATGTTGATGTTTATTGGAGCTTCACCCTCAGGAACAGGAGGAGGAATAAAAACAACAACCTTGTCGGCAGTGCTGGCATTTATCCATTGTAAGTTAGGAAACAAACGAGATATAATGATAGGTAAGCATCGTTTACCAACCTATAGGGTAGATACAGCATTAACCAATATTCTCTTCTATGGATTTATTCTATGTATAGGTATTTTTGCCCTTTCATTAACCGAAACATTTTCTTTACCACAAATAGTTATTGAAGCAACTTCTGCCTTAGGCACAGTAGGATTAACAACAGGTATAACAGCAGAGTTTTCTGATTTAGGCAAAATAATACTTTCTCTGCTAATGTATATAGGTCGTGTGGGAGTGTTGGCATTTGGAACAGCAATGCTTTTGAGAATGTCAAGGAAAGAGAAAAATGAAGTAACGCAAATTCAATCAGACGACATTGCAGTTTAGTGTTTTATGACTTTTTAACCCTATTTAGAGAGAAAAGGATAAGATTATAAAAATTCTTTTTTATAATGTTTCTATTCTTATTGATACTATTATATATTATAATATTTGCAAAAGTGAGTAAAAAATGCTTTATCTTTGCAATTCATTTTTTTACATAAATACTGTATTGAGAATGATTAATCCCAAAATATCAATAATAACGGTAACTTTTAATGCTGAAAAGGTGTTGGAAAGAACTCTTAGGAGTATTAAAAGACAGAAGTATAATAATATAGAATTAATAATTGTTGATGGAAAATCTAATGATGGAACTTTGGATATTGTTGAAAGGTATTCTGATATTGTTACTAAATGGATTTCTGAAAAGGATAATGGACTTTATGATGCTATGAATAAGGGCTTGGATATGGCTAAGGGGGATTATGTTTGGTTTTTGAATGCTGGGGATACTATTGCTAAGAAAAATATTCTTGATTATTTGTTTGGAGAGGAGTTTGTGATGAGGGATATTTATTATGGTGAAACAATGATTGTTGATGAGAGGGGAAAGAGTTTGGGAGGAAGGAGATTGAAAACAAAAGAAGATATGACCTGGAAGGATTTTCGTTGGGGAATGCTTGTGTGTCATCAGTCAGTTTTAGTAAAAAGGGAAATTGCTCCAAGGTATAATCTTAATTATAAGATAGCTGCCGATTATGAATGGGTGTTGGAGTCTTTCAAAAGAGCAAGATATATATTGGGAACAAAGCATAAGATTTCTTGTTATTTGGAAGGGGGGCTTTCGCGTAAGAATGTTTGGAGGGGAAATAAAGAAAGGTTTCAAATAATGAGAAAATACTATGGATTAGTTCCGAGTATTTGGTATAATTTTCTTATGGTTTTTCGTTTTCTTTTTACTGTTGCTAAGCTAAGACGGATTTAATTTTTATATAATCAAATTTTAGAAAATAAGAATCAAGTCCTGCAAATTCCTAATTTTTGATTATCTTTGCAAAAATAATTTTTAAAACTAAATAGAATATGAAATTACTTGAAAATAAAGTGGCTCTAATTACAGGAGCTTCTCGTGGAATAGGTAAGGCTATTGCTATTAGCTATGCAAATCAAGGTTGCAATATTGCTTTTACTGATGTTAGAAGAGATGAGAATATGGAGCAATGCGAAAAAGAGTTATTAGCTCTTGGAGTTAAGGCAAAAGGTTATGCTTCCAATGCGGCATCTTTTGAAGATAGTGCTAAATTGGTTGAAATGGTTGCTCAAGAGTTCGGAAGAATAGATGTTTTGGTAAATAATGCAGGTATTACTCGTGATAATTTACTTATGAGAATGCAGGAAAAGGATTGGGATTTGGTTATAGATATAAACTTAAAGAGTGTTTTCAATCTTACTCATGCTTGTCAAAAGATTATGCTTAAGCAAAGGAGTGGCTCTATTATTAATATGAGTTCTGTTGTTGGAGTTAGTGGAAATGCAGGTCAGAGTAATTATTCTGCATCTAAGGCAGGAATTATTGGTTTTACTAAAAGTATAGCACAAGAACTTGGTTCAAGGAATATTCGTTCCAATGCAGTAGCACCAGGTTTTATTATTACCGATATGACCGCTCAATTACCAGAAGAGGTTCGTAAGGATTGGGAAAAGAAAATACCACTTCGTAGAGGCGGACTTCCAGAAGAAGTTGCTAAGGTTTGTGTTTTCTTAGCCAGTGATTTGTCAAGCTATGTTAGTGGACAGGTTATTAATGTTTGTGGTGCAATGAATTGTTAAAATTATAGATAATATATATTATGAATAGTAAAAAATTTGATCCAGCAATGGCAATTAATGCTGTTGCAGAAATTTCAGCAGAAAGAGGTATTAATCCAAGTATTAATGATTCTGCAACATTTTGTTTCCCAAAAGGAGAAACAATGACTGATACTTTTCATGGTGAAACAGAAGGTTATTTCCTTTATTCTCGTCATTGGAATCCATCAAACCTTTCTTTGTCAAAATCATTAGCAGCAATGGAAGGAACAGAAGCTGCATGGGTAACAGCTTCAGGAATGGCAGCAATAACTTGTACTTTATTGCAATGTGCACAAAAGGGAGACCATATTGTTGCTTCAATGACAGTTTATGGAGGAACATTTGCTTTCCTAAATAACTATGTTAAGAGATTTGGCATAGAAGTTACCTTTGTTGATACAACTAATCTTGAGCAAGTAAGGGCTGCAATGAGGCCAAATACTAAGGTTGTTTATACCGAAACAATGTCTAATCCTCTTCTTAGAATATCAAATATTGGAGAGTTGAGAAAGATAGCAGATACCACAGGAGCAAAACTTATTGTTGATAATACATTTACTCCAATGATTTTCTCTCCTTATGTTTTGGGAGCTCATATAGTTGTTTACTCTATGACAAAATTTGTTAATGGTAAGAATGACTGTGTTGCAGGTGCAATTTGTGCTGATGGAGAATTTATTAACTCTCTTATAAGTGTTATTGACGGAACAGCAATGCTTTTAGGTCCTGTTTTGGACAGCTATCGTTCAACATCTATTTTGAAAAATCTTTACACTTTACATATCCGTATGCAACAACATAGCCGCAATGCTATGTATTTAGCTAAGAGATTTAATGAGATTGGTATAAAGCCAAACTATCCTGGTTTGGAAGACCATAAAGACCATAAATTAATGACAGAACAAATGAATGCTGGTTTTGGATATGGTGGTATGATTGCTATTGACCTTGGAACAGCAGAAAAAGCAAATAAATTTATGGAAAAAATGCAAGAAAAGGGAGTAGGTTATTTAGCTGTTTCTCTTGGATATTTCCGTACTTTATTCTCTTGTTCTGGTAAATCTACTTCATCAGAAGTTCCAGAAGAGTTCCAAAAGGAAATGGGAATGAGTGAAGGTTTGGTTCGTTATTCTGTAGGTCTTGATAATGATATGGAAGCAACCTTTAAGGTTATTGAATCAGCTCTTAGAGAATTAAAATACATTTAATATTTAAGATTAATAACTAATATAAAAGCTTAAAGTTTTACGTAAAAGTAAACTTTAAGCTTTTTCTTTTTTTTCTCAATTTTCTTATTAGTATTATTTATTATTATTATTTTTGCATAAAATAAGATTATAAGAATAAATGCAAATTGTTACTCTTACAACAGACTGGGGTGTTTCTGACCATTATGTTGGTGCAGTTAAGGGGAAATTATATTCAACAATAAAGGATTGTAATGTTGTTGATATTTCGCATGATGTTAAAAAGTTTGACATTATGCATGGAGCTTTTATTGTTAGGAACGCTTGTTTGAATTTTCCTAAATCAACAATACATATTATAGATGTAGACTGTACAGAATCTTCAAAGAAGAAATTTAGTCATATTCTAATCCAGTATAATGACCAGTATTTTATTTGTACAGATAATGGTATGCCAAGTTTGATTTTTGAGGGGTTAGAGATACAAAAAATTATAGAGCTAAGGGTTTTGCAAGAAACAGCTTTTTTTACTTTTTCAGCCCACGATTTATTTTGTAAGGTAGCTGCTTTAATAGTACAGGATTCAGATATTGAAAAGTTGGGAGGTGTTGTATCTGAATTAAAAAAGGGTAGTGCTTTCGTTCCTGTTATTTATGAAGACTCTATTTTTTGTAGAGTTTTTCATGTTGATAGTTATGGAAACCTATTTTTAAACATCAATAGTTTTGATTTTGAAAAAGCAATAAATGGCAAAAGCTTTTCTATAAATATAGAGGGGTTTACTATTAAAAATCACAGTGATTCGTATGATAAAGTTAGAGAAAACACTCCACTATTAACAATCTCTTCTACCAATCACCTCCAGCTTGCTATCAATAAAGGAAATGCTTCTAATCTTTTAGGGCTATCGGTTGGAAGCTCTGTGAAAATTAATATTGATAATCAGGATAAATCACAGAAGAAATAAACTCTATTGCTTTTATTGTTCTTGGAGTTTGAATATCCATTAAGTTGCTTTCTATTCCAAACACTTTTCCTTCTTTAACTGCCTTTAATTGGTTATATGGGTGTGTGTTTACAAATCTTGCAGAATCTTCTTTTCTAATAAAAATATAATCAGGTTGGTTTGCAAAAATCTCTTCCTTAGAAAAAGACCAGTTTACACTTTTCTTTGCAATATTATTTCCTCCTGCAAGAGTAATTATTTCATTAATAAAAGTATTTTCTCCTGCCGAGAAATCTCCTGTTTGACCAAATCCTACAACATAATAAACTTTTGGTAAAGAAATATTGTCTTTTCTTTTTTGAAGAGATTTAAGCTTAGTTAATTCTTTATTAAACTTAGTTATTATTTCCTTAGACTTAGCTTCTTTATCCATAATCTTCCCTAATTTTTCTATTATCTCAAACATTCCTTCAATGGTATTTGTTTCCTTAAAAGAAATAATGGGAATAGATGCATCTTCTATTGTTTGAAACATCTTCTTGGTAAATATAGAAGAGGTTATAACCAAATCAGGTTTTAGGTTAATAATCTCTTCTAAATTAGCATTATTTATCCCACCAATAGACTTAATGTTTTCTGCTTCCTTAGGATAATTGCAAAACTCTGTTCTGCCTACCAATCTATTTCCACAATCCAGTTCAAAAAGAATTTCAGTAATAGCAGGAGAAACAGAAACTACTCTTGTAGGAGTTTTTTCAATAGGGTTTTTAGTAGAAGCAATATAATTAGGTTTTGTATCATTAGATTTATTGCAGGAATAGAAAAATATTAGAATAAGAATTAAGCTAAGTTTTTTGATGTTTGTAAGCATAGTAAGGTTATTTATTGATTATGATATTATCCTTATCAATTATTTCTGCATCAACATTAAATAAGGTTTTAATATTTTCTTTATTGATTATATCCCTTGTTTTGCCAAAATGTATTAAACGACCGTCTTGTAGGGTTAGAATCCTATCGCTATACTTCAATGCAAGGGAAAGATTATGAAGAATTATAAATATAGTCGTTTTGTTTTCTTCGTTAATCTTCCTTAAAAGTTCCATAATATCAAATTGATGTTTTATATCTAAGGAAGAGACAGGCTCGTCCAAAAGCATTATAGGGCTTTCTTGAGCCAATGACCTTGCTATCATTATCCTTTGCAACTCTCCGCCGCTAAGTTGTTTTACAGACCTGTTCCTTAAGTGCCAAGTGTTGGTTTTTTCCATTGATAGTCTAACAATTTCAAAATCCTTTTCAGAATCAGCTTGCAAAAGTTTTTGATATGGCATTCTTCCCATCATAACAACTTGAAAGGCTGAAAAATCAAACATAAACTCATTATGCTGCCATACAATAGAAATCTCCTTAGCTAATTGTTTTGGATAGTATTTCTTAATAGACTTCCCATTAACCGTAACAGTTCCAGAACTAAGCTCAAGATTATTTGAAATAGATTTCAAAAGAGTAGTTTTCCCACTTCCATTTGTTCCAATTACACAATAGAAACCACCCCTTTGCAGTGAGAAGTTTATATCCTCAATAATTTTTTTCCCCCTAACAAAATAGGAAACATTCTTAGCCTCTAAAATAATATCCATTTCTTCCTTCATTTGTTCTAAGGGTTAAGTTGTTTTTTTGCATTATAGAGAAGATAAATAAAGAATGGCGAGCCAATAAGAGCAGTAATGCTACCTACGGGCAATTCGCTTGGAGCAATCAAAACCCTTGAAAGTATATCTGCCAAAAGCATAAATATTATACCCCCAAAAATAGAAAAAGGAATTATTCGTCTATTATCTGAGCCAACCAATGTCCTTACTATATGAGGAACAATAAGTCCTACAAATCCAATCACTCCACAATTAGCCACAATAATACCAATCATAAGAGTAGAGAATAGCAATATTATTTTCTTAGTCCTTTCAACGTTCACTCCCAAACTTCTTGCACTATCAGTTCCTGTAAGCATAGCATTTAGTTCCCTTGCATAAACCCTGATTACAATAATCCCAATCAAAACAAAAAGAAAAACAGCCCAAAGGTCAGAAAACTTTGTAGCACTCATAGAGCCCATAGTCCAGAATATTATCTTATCCATATTCTCACTGCTAATCACCATTAGGATAGTAATTAGTGCCGCCATAAGAAAGTTTATACTAATTCCTGCTAAAAGTAATGTTGTGGTGTGAAGACGATTACCAATGGAAGCTATTTTTATAATTACCCAAACAGCTCCCAATGCAAATAAGAATGCAAAACCTCCAATACCAAAAAACATTCCTTCCAATCCTAAAACAATAGCGATAGCAGCACCCAAAGAAGCACCGGAAGAAACACCAAGTATATAAGGGTCGGAGAGAGGGTTTTGGAATATTGCTTGATAGGCAGAGCCACAAACAGCAAGTCCCGCTCCGCACAAAATACACATTATAATTCGTGGAAGACGAATATTCTTAATTATATAGAGTGAGTTTTCATCAAAGCTACTAACATCAACACTTCCCCAGAAAAGCCCAAGAAAAACAAGCCCAATAATAATAAGAGTTAAAACAAAATACCAAAGAATATCTTTCATCAATAGATAGGGTGTTATTTTTCTTTAAGCAATTCTTCTGCCTTATCCATTGCCTTAGAGATATGGTCAAAGATAAATTCTTTTCCAAGCTTATCAATAAAGCCAGCTCTATTAAGAGTGTTATAAACCTCAGGATTAACTCCTGAAAGAATAATCTGAATCTTTTCTTTTTTAGAACGATTACATAGGCTGGTAAGGTTTTTTATTCCTGTTGAGTCAATAAACGGGACCTTACGCATTCTAATAATCCTAACCTTTGGCTTATTTTTTATTTCGTAGTTGATTTCATCAAACTTATTTGCAATACCAAAGAAGAATGGTCCGTCAATCTCATAAACCTCCAAATACTTATTTAGTTTAGTGTATTCTATATCTTGCTCTTCTGGATTTTCTGTTCTTGCAATTTCTGTCTCAATAACTTTGATTTGAGAAGTCTCCATAACACGTTTAATAAATGAAATAGCAGCAATCAAAAGCCCTATCTCTATGGCAATTGTAAGGTCAAAGATAACCGTTAGGAAGAAAGTAACTAACAAAACAACTACATCAGCCACAGGATTTTTAAGCAAAGCCTTAAAGTTTCTCCATTCACTCATATTATAAGCAACAACAACCAATATCCCTGCTAATACAGAAAAAGGAATATAGGCAGCTAAAGGCATAAGGAAAAGGAATATAAGTAATAGAAATACTGCATGAACAATTCCAGCAACAGGAGTCTTGCCACCATTATTTATATTTGTCATAGTTCTTGCAATTGCACCAGTAACAGGAATGCCACCAAAAAGAGGAACAATAAGATTAGCAGTACCTTGAGCAATTAACTCTGTATTGGAATGATGTTTCTTTCCAGTAGCACCATCGGCAACCATAGCAGAAAGCAAACTCTCAATAGCACAAAGCATAGCAATGGTAAAAGCAGGAGATATAAGCATTCTTACAGCGTGCATATCTATCTTAGGAGTAACAGGCTTAGGTAGAGGAGAGCCACCAGAAAGTTCAGGATACTTACTGCCTATGGTTGTAACCTCTATCCCAAATTGAGTTTTTAGAACCAATGCAACCAAAGTACAGAAGATAATAGCAATAATACTTCCAGGTATTTTCTTGGTAACCTTTTGCCAAAGAAATATTATGGCAATTGTCATAACAGAAAGCATGGTAGCCCATATATTAATAGTAGAGAAGTTTTTGAAATACACTCCCCATTTACTCAAAAACTCCGAAGGAACAACAAGCTCTCCACCTCCAACAGCAGTCAGACCAAAGAAGTCCTTAATCTGAGTAGAGAAAATCACAACAGCAATACCGGAAGTAAAACCAACAATAATAGGGAAAGGCATAAATTTAATAACATCACCCAATTTGAAAAAGCCCATAAGCAAGAGCATAACACCAGCAATGGTAGTTGCAATTATAAGTCCTGTAAAACCAAACTCGGCAATAATACCTGCAATAATAACAATGAAAGCACCAGTAGGACCACCAATTTGAACATGCGAGCCTCCAATAAATGAAACAATAAAACCTCCAATAATAGCAGTAATTAATCCTTGTTGAGGCGAAACCCCAGAGGCAATACCGAAGGCAATAGCTAATGGAATAGCGACAATACCAACAATAACACCAGCAATAAAGTCTTGAATAAATAGCTCTTTAGTATAGGATTTGCTTTTAATTAAACTAAAGAATTTTGGTTGAAATACGTCTTTAATATTGAACTCTATCTTCATTCTATATTATGTATTGTGTGAAACAAAAGTTATTAATCAGATTGCAAAGATAGTAAATTTTTTAGTATGCTAATGGTTAATAAGGGTTGAAGGTTGAAGAGGAGAAAGTCTAAACTTAGTCTTTTTGAAAATAAACTTGACTT
>CAYFWD010000041.1:12789-17316 GCA_964346795.1 uncultured Bacteroidaceae bacterium | reverse complement strand
GTACAACTTTTTTCTAATATGCAAAACTTTTTTACTCTTTTTTCAAAAGAAAATATAAAATTTTTTCAAAAATACATTATTAGAACCTTAATAAACAATGTGCTTAAAATAGGAATTGAAAATAAATTTAGATTAGTTTATTTTGTATAAAAGTATATTGATAGATTTGAAGTTGTTTATAAAATAAGGTTTTCTTAATTTTATTATGGGTAACTTTGCTATAGTATTCTAATGGCTTTATTAAAAAGAAAAATAATTAAGGAAAAAACTAATTAAACGAAGTTTAGAACAATTTAAACTAAGCTTTTTTAGATGAAAACTTTGTTTTGTGAGTTTAATGCTTTGTTTGTGCAAGGACTAAGACAGAGATTTTTATATCTTTTACTTTAGATAGGGTTTTTATGCAAGAGTTTAACGATGCTCCTGTTGTAACTAAGTCATCAACAAGTAATATATGTTTCCCTTCAAGTAGTGATGCTTTTCTTAGCTTAAAAATATTCTCAACATTATTCCATCTCTCTTCTTTTTTCATAGAGGTCTGACTTTTGTTGTTCTTTATCCTCTTAACGCAATTTGTTTTTAACTTTATTTTGAAGTGTTTGCTTAGGGTTTTTCCTATTACTGCCGATTGGTTAAAGCCTCTTCGTATTTTGCGTCTCCAATGTAGGGGTAGTGGAATTATATAGTCAATATCTTTTATCCATTCTACTTCATTCAACTCTTTGCAAATAAGATTGGTAACAAACTTACCTATTATGGTTTCTTCGTTATACTTAAATCTATGTAATAAATTGCTTGCCAAACATTCTTTTTCGTAGTTTAGAAGGGAAACAGCATGATTGACAGGGAAGTATAATGATAATTTATTGACTAAATCGCTCTCAGGATTGTTTATGCTATAACTCTTACTTAGCTCAAAGAGGCATTTTGTACATAATATCTTTTCTGAACTTACAAGAATATCGCCACAGCCATAGCAATAACGAGGGAAAAATGTTTCATCAATAATTGAGAATAAGTTAATCATAGCACTGCAAAAATAGTAAAATTAATTTCAAACAAATACTTCTTAAAGAAATTATGATGAATTATAATTGTCAGGTTGAAAACTTATTCTTATTTTTGCAAATTATTTTCAAAATCCACTAAATTACGATAGTTTACAATGAAATTTAAGTTTATTTTATCTCTATTTGCTTTTTTAAGCATTATATCTTATGGGCTTCAAGCTCAAGTTACTTGTCCAAGAGGTTTGGTTAATTGTGAGGGACAATGTGGTCGTTTTGTTGATGAAAATGGCAATGGGATTTGCGACCCTTCGGAGTTTAAGCCTGTTGAAGTCCCTGCTACTAATGAAGTAAAGAAAGAGGAGCCAAAAAAGAAAGTGGAGAGTAAATCTCCTGAAAAGATTATTGAAGATACTTCTTTTGAGTCAAAAATAACTATTAGAAATCAAGATACCTTTGTAGAGGCAGAGGTTGTAGAGGTTGTTGTTAAGGCTGATAATGAAAAACCAAAGGCTGATGATTTTAAAGAGAATAGTTTTGAGAAACCATATAGATTAATAGGGATAAGTGCTATTACATTAGCTCTTTATCTTATCTCAATGCTTTTTGTAAGATTAAAAATATGGAGAAAGATTACTCATCGCAAGATATGGAACACATTGCTTTTAATAACTTTTTTAATGTCTTGTCTTTTAGGTTTGGTATTAGTTATTCAGCTTAATTATAATGTGTTTCAATCAATTTATTTATCCAATCTAAAGCTACATGTTGAGTTTGGAATAGCTATGACTTTGATTTCTATAATTCATATCTTGTGGCATTTACCATATTTTCGTAAACTATTTCGCTCAAAGAAGGCCGAATAGTAGCCGGATTCATAAATGAATAAGCGAATCCTAAACTTAGCTTTACCCAATATCATTACAAATATAACTGTTCCACTTTTAGGAATGGTGGATATGGCTATTGTTGGTCATTTAGATACAGAGGGGAGTAATACCGACTATATTGGAGCAATAGCAGTAGGGACTATGATATTTAACTTTATTTATTGGAATTTTGGTTTCTTGAGAATGGGGACAAGTGGCTTTACAGCACAGGCCTATGGTGCAAGAGATTTGAAAGAGTCAATGAATGTGCTTACTAGAGCCTTGATTATAGGTTTATTAATCTCTCTTTTGCTCATTATATTCCAGTATCCAATATCTCTTCTGACAAGGAAGTTTATAGAAAATAAGAATGGAGTATTGGATATGGCATTAAAATACTTCTTTATTTTGGTTTGGGCTGCACCTGCAACTCTTGGAATGTATGCTTTAAAAGGTTGGCTTATAGGAATGCAGGATTCAAAAACTCCAATGTATATTGCAATAATGATAAACGTTGTTAATATATTCTTTAGCTTGCTTTTTGTTTTGAAGCTAAAAATGAAGATAGAAGGAGTTGCCCTTGGAACATTGATAGCACAATATACAGGACTGATAACAACTATAATTTTTTGGCAAGTTAAGTATGGTAAACTCAGAAAGTACTTTAATATAAGAGAAAGCATAGATTGGCAAAAAATGAAACTCTTTTTTAAGGTAAATGGTGATATATTCCTTCGTACGACCTGCCTAATACTTGTAACGACTTACTTTACAATAGCATCTTCCAAAATGCAATATCCAATTCTTGCAGTAAATGCAATTCTAATGCAGCTGTTCACTCTCTTTTCCTATTTTATGGATGGTTTTGCCTATGCTTCAGAAAGTCTTTGTGGCAGGTACTATGGTGCAAAGGATAGCAAGAACTTGCAAAAAAGTGTCAAATATATACTAACTTGGGGATTGGGTATTAGTTTGGTCTTTATGATTTTTTATTATTTCTTTGGAGAAAATATTTTAAGAATATTAACAGACAAAGAGGACGTTATTAGAGTAGCAAAAGACTATATGGTTTGGGTTCTTTTAATTCCATTAACGGGTTTTGTTGCATTTCTTTATGATGGAATATTGATTGGTATGACCAAGTCTGCAATAATGAGAAATGCTATCTTTATTGCTACGGCTCTATTCTTTATTATATTCTTCTTGCTTAGTCCTTATTATTCCAATTCAGCACTTTGGATAGCCTTTATTACCTATCTTTTGGGTAGGAGTGTGCTAATGGCATTATTTTCTCGTAAACTAATTTTTACAAATAAGCTATGAAAATAGAACATATTGATTTTTTGGATATAGATAAAATGGAGATAGCTAAACAAATTCGTTATAAGGTTTTTGTTATAGAGCAAAATGTTCCATTTGAAGAAGATTGGGATGAGGAATATTCTGAAAACTATTTGTTATATGATGATAATGGATTAGCAATCGGGACTATGCGTTGGAGAGATTTGGGAGAGAAGGTAAAATTGGAAAGAGTATCAGTATTGAAAGAATATAGAAATAGGGGCTTTGGAGAAATATTAATAAGGGAAGTTATCAAGGAGATTAAGGCTAAAACTACTAAGCCTATATATCTTCATTCCCAGCTAAAAGCTATACCATTATACGAAAGAATAGGTTTCAAACAATATGGAGAGCTTTTCTATGAGGCTGATATTCCTCATTATGCAATGAAAATGGAGGGTTAAGCTTCGTTTTCTGTTTCTTTAGGTTTGGTTTTAACTTGATGAATTAAGATTTCTAAGAAGAAAAATACAATTAGGAAAAAGGCAATCATTAAATCTCCCAAGCTAATTGCTTTCACTCCAATAAATAAAACAGGAAATATCAATAGGAAGATTTGAGATATAAAGAAAGAATAATATCCTGTGGTAAAACCTCTAAACATAATGACTAAACTGCTTACAAGGAAAACATTCAATAGGACAATGATGATAAAGTAAAGTCTGTTAATGGAGATAATATCCAATAAGGTAGTACGATAGAAATGAAAATAGGTAGGAAGATTTGGGTTTTGGATTATTTCTTGGGAAGTTTGGTTGAAAACTCCAATAAAACCATTAAGCAGTGCTGAAAAAGAAAATGCTATAATACATAATAGTAGCATAATTCGCATTAGAATGGTAGGACGATAACCTTTTTCAAATTTTCTAAATTTTAATTTCATTTCCTTATATTGATTATTCAGCTATTATTTCATCTGCAAAACAATGTGCCTTATATCCATAACCACTATGTCCTTCAGGGCAGGTTTTAATTGACTTTGCTTCAATTCTAATATACCTAACATCATCAAATATTGTAGTTACATATTTTGGCACGTTCTCACATTTTGTTCTTCCAATTTCTTTTTGCACCTCTGAATTATATGTGTAAATGCTGTTTTCGTTTGCTTTAATATCTTTTGTCTCTATTGTTTTAATCTTCTCCCATTCTTTCCCGTCTTTTGAAATAAAGAAAGAAACTTCAATTGGTGCAAATATCCAAGAACCTTTTTCATCTAAGAAATTTATAGAGATATTACGTACTTGAGTTTTCTCTTTTAAATCCAATTCAACAATATAATCCTCTCCCAATGTTCCAACCCAACGGTC
>CAYFWD010000041.1:0-12689 GCA_964346795.1 uncultured Bacteroidaceae bacterium | reverse complement strand
ATTGTTGGCTCTTCATTATTGGTAGTGTAGTAAATATCCGCATCTGGCATTGGAGAAGTTAAACAAACCTCAACCTGTCTTTTCTTTGCATTCCATTTTGTTGAGGCTTGGATAGAATAATGAGATGTTGCATAATTATATCCATAGTAGTTATATAGTTCAATCTGTCTTTCAAGTCTTTTAAGGAAATTACTATAATCTTTATTTTCTTTTTGTGTCCATGCAATTTCGCTTAATGCAGCAATACGAGGAATATCCATATACTGAACTTTCTTAAAGGTTGGTATATATTCAGTCCAAGTGTTTGCCTGCACTCCAATAATATGTTTAGCTTGTGTTTCATTCAATTCATTAGGTATAGGTTCAAAATCATAAACCTTTTTCAAAGGTATAAAGCCTCCAATGCCTAATGGTTCTACCTCTGCTGAACCTTGATAGTAGTCAAAATACAGAAAAGCTGTTGGAGACATA
This sequence comes from uncultured Bacteroidaceae bacterium, assembly GCA_964346795.1. Classification (GTDB taxonomy): domain Bacteria; phylum Bacteroidota; class Bacteroidia; order Bacteroidales; family P3; genus UBA10566. The sequence continues at coordinate 12,218 of CAYFWD010000041.1, read as the reverse complement.
ATTGCATCGTGTCCAGACTTTGCAGCAGCAATACCTCCAGCCTCTCCTTGCCAAGACATAACAGTTGCATTACCCATTAAGCCTCCTTCTAAAATTTCATCCCAACCAATAACTTTCTTACCTTTTGTCTCTAAATACTTCTCTATTCTATTCATAAAATAGGACTGCAGCTCATATTCATCTTTAAGGTTGTTTTCCTTAATCCTATTTTGACATATAGGACATTCTTTCCAGCGTTTCTTTGGACACTCGTCTCCTCCAATATGAATGTATTCAGAAGGGAAAAGCTCCACAACTTCATCTAAAACATTTTGTAAAAACACAAAGGTCTCTTCTTTGGTACAAAATACTTCTTCAAAAATACCCCAAGTAGTAGCTGTTTCATACTTCTCATCTCTACAACCAAGTTGAGGATAGGCAGCAAGTGCAGCACTAGCATGTCCTGGCATCTCTATTTCTGGAATGATTTTTATATATCTTTGTTTGGCATATTCAACAATCTCTTTTATGTCTTCTTGAGTGTAATAACCTCCATATTCTTTACCATCATATCTAATAGGAGTATCTGAATAATGACCAATTAAGGTTTCTTTTCTCTTTGAAGCAATGGTTTGAAGTTTAGGATATTTCTTTATCTCTATCCTCCAACCTTGGTCATCAGTTAAATGCCAATGAAAAGTGTTAAGCTTATGAAAAGCCATTATGTCAATATATTCTTTGACTTCTTCTTTTGTAAAGAAATGACGAACACAATCCAAATGCTTGCCACGATAAGAAAAACGAGGGTAGTCAATAATTGTTCCAGTAGGAATATTAGTTGAGTATTCTATAAGGTCTTTTTTGTCTTTAATAGGTTCTTTCGGCGTAATGATTTGTATAAGTGTTTGAGAAGCATAGAAAAATCCTGCATTTTCATTAGCAGAAATAATAATCCTGTCTTTCATTATATCAATTTGATAACCTTCATTACCGAGCTTTTTATCACTTGAAAGAACAAATATAATAGAGTTAGCAATATTATATTTTGCATTCTTTCTCTTTTGAAGTATAGGTTTAATATCAGGATTAAAAGACTGCAATTTAGAGTGAAGATACTCAGCCACAGAATATTCTTTGCTGTCAGTATTGCAAATGATTTTTGTATTATTATCAAAGATAAAGGACGTGTTTTTATCTAATTTAACACTTACTGGTTGAGGAATAATATCTAAACTCTTTTGTCCAAAACCAATGCTTGGAATTAATACTAATAAAATAATAAGGATTTGAATTCTCTTTTTCATTTGAATAGAACGATTAAGTTATTGTTTGCAAAAATAAGAAAATAAGTGTAAATAACTATTTGTAATTCAAATTTTGTTACATTTGCAAGTCAATAATCTATGTTTTTATGATAAAATATATTTATTTTTTTATAGCAATATTTCTTACGTTTGCTATAAATTCTTATGGATTAAGTAATCTATTATTTCAAGATACATGTTCAATAAATATAATTCCTAATGACACAATAATCTATTCAAATAATCCTGTTCAGATACAATTAAATATTACACCAGAAGCAGACTCAGTAAAATGGATACCTTCAACAGGATTAAATAATAATGCAGTATCTAATCCAATAGCAACGATAAATAATTCAACCCAATATGTTGTTGAAGCATATTATTATGACACAAATTTAGTTTATAATGGAGACTTTGAATTGGGGAATGTTGGCTTTACCTCACAGTATAATTATTGGACATCTGGAGGAGGAGGTTTTGTTATGGGGAATAATACCATTACAAATAATGCAAATACAGTAAGTGGAGGATTTACACCATGTGATAATGGAGGTAAATACATGGTTATTGATGGCATAGGAACACCTAATACTTATTTTTTTCAGTCAACAGTAAATGTTGAGTCCAATACTTTATATGAATTTTCTGTTCAATCTGTTTTCTTAGCATTTACTGAATTAAATCCATCGTACTATCCAAGATTAAAATATTATATTAATAATCAGCAGTTAGGAGCAATTGATATTATATCAAATTATAATTGTAATTGGCATACATTTAGATATAATTGGAATAGTGGAGAAAACACAGTTGCTACAATAAAAATAATAGATGATAACACAGATGGAATGGGTAATGATTTTGCAATGGATAATGTGTCATTAAGAAAGATTTGCAAAGCTACGGATACCATAAATATAACTTTTTTATCACAGACTAATACAGACACAGTAGATATTATAATATGCGAAAATGACTTACCATATACTTATTATGATACCACCTTTACAGAGTCAGGAACTTATATCTATAATTTCACAACAAATAATACTATTGATAGCACCCATTTAATACACCTAACCATTCTTGAGCCATATATCCATACAATCATAGACACCATTTGCAAAGGCGAAACATATAATCAGAATGGATTCAATGTAAACACACAAGGAATATACACCCAAGAACTACAATCAATAAATGGCTGCGATAGTACAATAATATTAGACCTAACCGTCCAAGAAACCTTCAATAATATAATCACCGCCACCATTTGCGAAGGAGAAACCTATTATGAAAATGGATTTAATGCAAACACAACAGGCACCTATTACCGTAACCTAACCACCATAGTAGGCTGTGACAGCATAATCACCCTTAACCTACAAGTACAAACTCTAAGAGACACAACAATATATGACACCATATATTCAGGCAAAGCCTACACACGATATGGCTTTAACAGAACAGAAGAAGGTACCTATTTCAACACCTATCAAATAGGAGAAGGCTGTCCAATGAATATAACCCTATACCTAACAGTAATAATAATCCCAGAAGTAAACGTATGGTTACCCAACTCCTTTACCCCTTACGATGCAGTCAATTCAGAATTTGGATACTATACAGATATGCAATATATAGAAAGCGTTATCTTTGAAGTCTATAACCGTTGGGGCAATAGAATATTTCAGTCCAAGAAGAAAGGCGAATATTGGGACGGTACCTATAATGGCAAAGACTGTCAAAGCGGACAATACGTATGGAAGTTAAAATACAAAACCATATTTGAAGACGATTATATCAATAAAGCAGGAAATGTATATTTAATATGGTAGTATAACTATTTAACTTATCCTTATACTACCATATCCTTATAGTTATTTAATCTTTTATATTATTTATCCTCTCTTCTAACTTATTGAGTTGATAAGTTAGTTCTTTTGGCAGGCTGTTTTCAAAGAGTTCGTAGAAGCGTTTTGTCCTTTCAACCTCCTCTAACCACTCTTTCTTATCAATCTTCATAAGCTTTTCCATCTGTTCAGAGGTAATATCTAAGCCTTGAGTGTTAATAGCATTTGGCTTAGGTATCTTACCTATTGGAGAATCACAAGCAATATCTTCATTATTGCAACGGTCAAAAATATAAGCCAAAACCCTTGAATTTTCTCCATAACCTGGCCATAACCACTTGCCTTCATCCTTCCTAAACCAGTTTACACAGAATATCTTTGGGAGGTTTTCGCTACTTGTTTTGGTACCAATATTTATCCAATGACCAAAATAATCCCCCATATTATACCCACAGAAAGGCTTCATAGCAAAAGGGTCATGACGAAGCTCGCCTACATTTAAGCCTATTACAGCAGATGTTATCTCAGAACCTATAACCGAACCTATCATAACTCCATGGTTCCAATCATTTGCTTCATAAACCAAAGGAACAGTAGTTTGACGCCTTCCACCAAACAAAATAGCAGAAATAGGAACACCATTAGGCTCATTATACGCTGGGTCTGCAACAGGACATTCCGAAATAGGAGTAGTAAAACGTGAATTACTTTGAGCACAAGGCTCCTTAGAAGTCTTATCATAAACTCTGCCTTTACAGTCTATTGTCCCTTTTGGACACTCATACCCAATACCTTCCCACCAAACATCTCTATCAGGAGTTAGCCCCACATTAGTATAAAGACAATTCCTTTGAATAGACTTAAAAGCATTAGGATTTGTTTCCAATGAAGTCTGAGGAACAACGCCAAAGAAACCATTTTCAGGATTTATAGCCCAAAGACGACCATCTTTTCCAAACTTCATCCACGCAATATCGTCCCCAACAGTCTCAACCTTCCAGCCAGGTATTGTAGGGATTAACATAGCAAGATTAGTCTTACCACAGGCAGAAGGAAAAGCAGCCGCAATATATTTCTTCTCACCCTTAGGGTTGGTAATACCCAATATCAACATATGCTCAGCCAGCCAACCTTCCTCCTTACCAATCACAGAAGCTATACGAAGAGCAAAACATTTCTTACCCAAAAGAGCATTTCCACCATACCCAGACCCAAAAGACCATATCTCCTTAGTTTCAGGAAACTGACAAATATACTTTTCCTCAATAGGACGACAAGGCCATTTCACATCCTTCTGACCCTCTTCCAAAGGATAACCAACAGAATGAATACACGGAATAAAACGCCCTTTCTCACCCAAAATATCCAAAGCATCCTTACCCATTCTTGTCATTATTCGCATATGAACAACAACATAAGGAGAGTCCGTTAATTGAACACCTATATAAGACTTATCGGAGCCTAAGGGTCCCATTGAAAAAGGAATAACATACATAGTCCTGCCTTTCATAGCCCCGCAATAAACCTTCATCATATCCTCTTTCATAGCCTTTGGCTCATGCCAATTATTCGTAGGGCCGGCATCTTCAGGCCTTTGAGAGCATATAAAAGTCCTGCTTTCAACCCTTGCAACGTCCGAATCATCAGTTTGGAAATAATAAGAATTAGGTTTTTTATCTTCATTTAACTTGATTGCAACACCACTTGCAACCATACTATCTAAAATATTTTGATTCTCTTCATCAGAGCCATCACACCAGTGAACAGCCTTAGGCTTAAAAACATCTTTCCAGTAATTAACCCAATTAATCAAGTCTATATTCTTAATCATAAAACAATTTTTTAGATTTAAAATAATCGTGCAAAGTTAGAAAACAAATGCTTATAAAACAAAATAAAGTCCAATAAATTATCCAAATATTACTAAAATATATTTCTATTTATAAAACTCCTTATACATTATATATAAGATATAAATATCGCATTACGCAGTAATGCACCCTACGAATCTATAGAAACGCACCTCACGAATCTATAGAAACGCACCTCACGAATCTATAGAAACGCACCCTGCGAATCTATAGAAACGCACCCTACGAATCTATAGAAACGCACCCTGCGAATCTATAGAAATGTATATAGTGTTGTAATATAAGTATATATGTAAAATTAAAGATACTATATATTAATGATGCTGATATAAGCATAAAAATCTAAATAAAATAATAATTATTTTTGTAACCTATAATTTCTCAATACGTAAGAATAAGGTGTTAAATACATTAATTTATTAACTTAAGATTATTTTATTATGGCAATGAAAATAGTTCGCGTATTACGCAAAATAGCAGTTGGTCTTACACCTGGAATGAAGTATTTGGTACGTCCCAAAAAAAGAAAAGCTATAGGCTTTGAAGTGTTGGCAGAGAGGATACAGGCACATTCTTCCCTCACTAAAGCTGATGCTTTTGCTGCTATGTTACAGATGCAGGATGAGGCTTTTTCTGAATTAATGGAAGGAAATCCTGTAAATCTTGGTAAGCTTGGTACTCTTACACCAATGTTTAGAGCTAGGGCTGTTGATACTTTGGAAGAGGCTACTGAGAAAACCATTACAAGAAAGTATATTCGTTATACTCCATCTGAAGAGGTACGAAAAGCTATTCAGGATATTCCTGTTGAGCTTGACAAGACCGACCAAATTAAGGGATTGCAACCAAGTTATATTCCTCAACAAGAGCCATAAACCCATAAATAATAATTTTTTAATAATAGAAGGGGACGCAATATTTTTTTATTGTTGTCCCTTTTTATTTTAGAAAAATATAACCATTCTATACAAAAAGAAACCACTTATTCAATATATTTTTTCAAAGAAAACAATCAAAAAACAATTGAATTTATTACCTTTGCACCTAAGATGAATAATGCAGCATTATATTTGTTTCCTACTCCCATTGCGGATAATGATTTAAGTTTTTCTATTCCTTCCTTAAACTTGGAGCTATTGAATCGTTGTGAAAGTTTTATTGTGGAAGACTTGCGTACGGCACGAAGGTTCTTGAAGAAGGCTGGATATAAGAAAGATTTTGATGAGGTGGAGTTTGTTTTGCTTAACGAACACACCAAGATAGAGGAGGTGGAGAACTATTTAGACCCAATAGGGAAGGGCAAGAGTATAGGTCTTATGTCTGAGGCAGGGCTTCCTTGTATAGCAGACCCTGGGCAGATGATTGTTGGCATGGCTCAACGAAAGGGTATTAGGGTTATTCCTTTGGTTGGTCCTTCTTCTATTATGATGGCTCTTATGGCGTCAGGTTTCAATGGGCAGAACTTTGCTTTTGTGGGATATTTGCCTGTGGATAAGTTTTTGAGAGGAAAGAGAATTAAGGAATTGGAGTCAATAATGCTAAGAAATAATCAAACGCAAATCTTTATTGAAGCTCCTTATAGGAATAATCAAATGCTGGAGAGTCTAATAAATAATCTTAATACTAATACTTTAGTTTGTGTTGGAGTGGATATTTCAATGCAGTCGGAACAGATTATTACTAAGAGTGTAAGGGAGTGGAAGAGGACAAAGATTGATTTGAATAAGAGAAATACAGTATTTTTAATATATAGTTAATAGCTATGATACCACTTGCAGCAAGTTTGAGACCGGAGAGTTTAGATGAGTATATTGGGCAAAAACACTTAGTAGGGGAAGGTGCTATTCTTCGTAAGGCTATTGAGAGTGGGGTTATTCCTTCAATGATTTTATGGGGTCCTCCTGGTGTGGGTAAGACTACTCTTGCCCATATTATTGCTAATAGACTATTCCTTCCTTTTATTTCTTTAAGTGCTATAAATTCGGGTGTTAAGGACGTAAGAGATGTTATTGAGAAAGCAAAACAAACCTCCCGTACCATTCTTTTTATTGATGAGATTCATCGTTTCTCCAAAAATCAGCAAGACTCTCTGCTTGGTGCTGTTGAACAGGGTTTGATAACTCTTATTGGTGCAACGACAGAAAACCCTTCTTTTGAAGTTATTACTCCTTTGTTATCAAGATGTCAGGTCTTTATTCTTAAGAACTTGGGTAAAGAAGATTTGGAACAGTTAATCCTTAAGGCAGTTAATCACTATAAGGGTTTGGGTAAGGAAATAGAGATTAAGGAAACAGAAGCATTGATGCGAATAAGTGGAGGAGATGCTCGCAAGCTTTTGAATGCAATAGAGATTGTTGTTACCCAGCTTGAAGAAGACAGGGTAATTACCAATGAAAAGGTATCTTTGATTATACAGCAAAATCTTTCTTCTTACGATAAAAAAGGAGAGATGCACTACGATATTATTTCTGCTTTCATCAAGAGTATTAGAGGTTCTGACCCCAATGCAGCAGTCTATTGGTTGGCAAGAATGGTTAATTCGGGAGAAGATGCTTTGTTTATTGCAAGACGTTTGGTTATTTTAGCCTCTGAAGATATTGGTATGGCTAACCCTAATGCAATACTTTTGGCTAATGCTTGCTTTGATGCTGTTAATAAGATAGGCTATCCTGAATGCAGGATAATACTTTCTCATTTAGCTGTTTATTTGGCAACTTCCCAAAAGAGTAATTCAACTTATGTAGCAATAGGGAAAGCATTAGAGATTGTAGAAAAGACAGGAGATTTGCCCGTTCCTTTGCATTTAACAACTGCACCAACCTCTCTTATGAAAGAAATAGGGTATGCTAAGGATTATAAGTATGCTCACGACTACCAAAATAACTTTATACCAATTCAGTTTATGCCTGATGAGCTTAAGAATCTAAAGCTATATGAGTGTGGAGATAATCCAAAAGAGAACTCTATTCTCAATCAACTGAAACTAATGTGGAAAGATTATTATAATTATTAATTATGGGTGGAGAGTTAAGAGTTATAATTCCTCAAATAAAGACACAAAATACTTTTGTCTTTGAAACCAAGCTTTTCTCAAAAGAAGATAAGCTAATTATGGCTCCAATGCAAGACTTGACAGATTATAGGTTCAGGAATGCTTATGATAAACTTTTCCCCAACACAATTGATAAAGCAGTAACTCCATTTATTTCCATAACCCATGGCAACCTTAGCTTTGGGAAAAGAAAATACAGAGAAATACTTAAGGAGAATAACACCTCAAAGATGGAAATCATACCTCAGGTTTTGGGCAATGATATTCAAGGAATGAAAGATATAGCAGAGGTTATTTATTCTTTGGGTTATAAGGAAATGAATTGGAACTTGGGTTGTCCTTTTGAGAGAATGTTTAAAAAGGATAGGGGAGCGGCTTTGCTTAAAGATACTGAAAGAATAGAAAATATAATTGATAATGTTGTAAATGCTATCCCTATAAGTCTTTCTCTAAAGCTACGTCTTGGAGTTGAAGACACAGATGATATTTATAGACTAATACCAATAATAAATACCTATCCTGTTAATAATATTATAATTCATCCTCGTTTGGCAATAGATAAATACGACTCTAAGGTTGATTTAGATGTCTTTGAAGATATTCTTTCAAAGGTTAATAAAAGAGTTGTTTATAATGGAGATATATTTTCAAAAGAAGATTTTAATAATCTCAAACTTCGTTTCCCGTCAATTAAAGATTGGATGATAGGAAGAGGAATTTTATTTAATCCAACCCTTGCTTACGAAATAAAATCAATAGAACATTTTGATAAAGAGAAAGCAGTTTTAGACCTTCATACCGAACTTTTCAAAACAACAAAAACAGTTAATAAGATGAAGGAGTATTGGGGATATTTTGCAAAAGGATTGAGTTTATCTGATGAGAAGATGAGTTTGATTTATAATAGCTCTAACTTAGAAGAGTTGGATAGAACTATTAGGCAAATTTTGAATAAGTAAATAATAAAAATATAATAATATGAGTGTTTCACCGGATAATATAATTTTGATTGCTACTATTTTGATTTTTGTCAGCATAATTGTATCAAGAGCAAGTTCAAAGTTTGGAATACCAACTTTGCTTATATTCTTAGTAGTAGGAATGGTTTTTGGAAGTGATGGGCTTGGAGTGCAGTTCTATAATGCTAAGCTTGCACAATTTATAGGTATGATTTCACTAAGTATTATTCTTTTCTCGGGAGGAATGGATACAAAATACAAAGAGATTAAACCCATACTTTATCAAGGAATTGTCCTTTCAACCTTAGGAGTTTTGTTTACGGCATTACTAACAGGTTTCTTTATATTTTGGATAACAGGCTTTGACTTTACTAATTTTTATCTTCCACTTGCTACCTCTTTACTATTAGCCTCAACAATGTCTTCAACTGATTCGGCTTCTGTTTTCAATATTCTTCGTTCTCAAAAAATAAAACTAAAATATAATCTTCGCCCAACCTTAGAATTGGAAAGCGGCTCCAATGACCCAATGGCATATATGCTTACCGTTGTATTAATTCAATATATTTCTTCTTCAAGCCTTGGAATAACTCCGGTTATTTGGAGTTTCTTTTTACAATTTGTTGTTGGTGGAGCAATAGGTTATGTTGTAGGAACACTATCACTTAGATTAATTAATAAGGTGCAAATACCTTATCCATCTCTTTATCCTTTATTGCTATTGAGTATTATTCTCTTTACCTTTGCCATAACAGATAAAATAAAAGGAAATGGATACCTTGCAGTATATATTGCAGGGATAATTATAGGAAATAATAAAATTGTATTTAAAAAAGAAATATCTTCATTCTTAGAAGGGTTAACAATGTTAGCTCAACTTATTATGTTCCTTTCATTAGGACTATTGGTTAATCCAAGTGAGATGATTTATGTTTTGCCTGTTGGTCTTTTGATAAGTGTGTTTATGATTTTGGTTGCTCGTCCTGTAAGCGTATTTCTATGCCTTGCTCCTTTCCGCAAGGTTAGTTTCCGTTCAAAAACGTTTATTTCTTGGGTAGGGTTAAGAGGAGCTGTACCTATTATCTTTGCAACCTATCCTGTTGTAGCAGCAATTCCATATTCCAATTATATTTTTAATATAGTCTTTATTGTAACCTTAGTTTCCTTATTAGTTCAAGGAACGACAATAACAAGTGTTGCAAAGTTCTTGAAATTGGATATTCCTATTGACGATAAGCCAAGTGATTTTGGAGTTGAGATTCCAGAAGAGTTAAATGTTCATCTTAGAGAAGTTCAGCTAACTAAGGAGAAACTCAAAGAAGGAAACAATCTAAATGATATGGTTTTGCCTCCAAGAACCTTAGTGATAATGGTAAAAAGAAATGGAAAGTTTTTGATACCTGATGGAAAATTAGAACTAATAGAGAATGATATTCTTTTGATTGTTTCGGAAGACGAGCAAGATAGACTAATAGATAAATTTAATCATCCTATAGAGTAGATTTTTATTATATTGGTTTTGTAAGTTATGTTTTTACAAATAAAAACTCAAAACTAATGAAAACAAACTTTCAAAAGAAAAAACTCCAAAACGTTCAATTAAGCGTTATCTTTACACTTCAACAATTCAAAACAAGAAACCAATATCATAGAAACAAAAAAAAGCTACCAAATTTTGGTAGCTTTTTAGTCTAAAATAAAACCTATTAGTAATTTTTAGCTTGAATTTCAAAATAAGCTTTAGGATGTTGGCAAGCCGGACATTTTTCTAAAGCACTTTTACCTACATGAACATATCCACAGTTTCTGCAATACCAAGTTGTTCCTTCTTCTCTTTCAAAAACTTTGTTTTCTTCAATGTTTTTCAAAAGTTTCAAGTAACGGTCTTCGTGCATTTTTTCTACTTTAGCTACATTTTTGAAAGTTGCAGCAACCTTAGGGAAACCTTCTTCCTCAGCAATGCGAGCAAACTCAGGATAAAGATCTGTCCATTCTTCATTTTCTCCCTCAGCAGCAGCCTTTAGGTTCTCTTGAGTTGTGCCAATAATTCCTGCAGGATACATAGCAGTAATCTCCACCATACCTCCTTCAAGATAGCGGAAGAATTGTTTAGCGTGTTGTTCTTCTTGAATAGCTGTTTCCATAAAAATAGCAGCTATTTGTTCATAACCTTCCTTCTTAGCTTCCTTTGCAAAGAAAGTGTAACGGTTTTTTGCTTGAGATTCTCCAGCAAAAGCTTTCAATAAATTTTGTTCTGTTTTTGTTCCTTTAATGCTCATAAATTATAATTTTTAAGTTAATGTTTCATTTCTGAGTAGCAAATATACGACAAAAAAACAAATAACTCCCAAATTTTATATAGAAATTGGATTTTCTTTTATATTTGCAAAAATAAAATATATGAAATATGAAAAAGATTTTAGTTCTAATAGTAACAATATTAATTAGTTCCAGTTTTCTTTTCTCTCAGAAAGTTTATGATGAAAAAGCTGATGGAGAAAAACAAATACAAAAAGCCATAATAGAAGCACAAGAAAACAATAAATATGTTTTTGCTATGGTTGGAGGCAATTGGTGTAAATGGTGTTTGATGTTTAATGAATTTGCCAACACCAATCAAAACGTGAAGAAAGCCTTAGAAGATAATTTTGTCTTTATACATATCAACTACTCCAAAGCCAACGAAAATTCCAAAGCAATGAAACGTTTAGGCTACCCCGAAAGGTTTGGTTTCCCCGTTTTTGTAATCCTTAACGAAAAAGGAGAAAGAGTCCACACCCAAAACTCCGCTTACCTTGAAAAAGGCGAAGGATACAGCGAAAAAGAAGTAGTATCTTTCCTAAACCACTGGACAAAACAAGCGGTAACTATTCCTAAAAAGAAATAATTCTAAAACAAAGTACCTTGAACAGCAGTTTCAACAACCTTTGCGTATTTACAAATATCAATTAGACTTGCACTATTGTTTTTCCAAGTGTAGAAATCATTTTCTGCTAATAAGATATATTCCCATTCTCTATTATCTCGAAATTCAGGATTTAATGAATTAATTTTCTTACACCATTCAATAGTAGCTAATTGCTTTTGTTTAACATTGCTATCATTTTTTTTATCTTCTCCCTTAGTCTCAATAAAACATTCTAATAATTTAGATTTTAAACCGTGTGTTCCATTTGGATTTAAAAGTTCCGCAAGTA
>CAYFWD010000040.1:0-17385 GCA_964346795.1 uncultured Bacteroidaceae bacterium | reverse complement strand
CTACTTATTTCTTTCGGCTCAAACTGCACTACCTTGACATTACCGCTAACGGTTGGGGGGGGTGCGTTCGGGCGGGCTTTTTAGCACTACACTTGATACAAAAAACCGCACTTCAATTATACACAAAATTATCAATAGAAACACGTCACCCCGCCTGACGCAAAACCCGTGTTATGGGCTGTTCTTCTGTCTGCTCTAAGAAATGTCATAATAAATTCTGCATATCTTTTTATTGTCACGATAACTCGGGTGGTATTATAAAGCCTCTTCTAGTTGCAATACTGTGAAACTCATTTTTTTTTGTTTTCATCGTCAGTAAATATTCTCACTAACCTTTCACCTAACCAGTAAGAATACTTGTCTCTTGAATACATTTCGCAAATTACCTCTACTGTTTCTTCATGTAGAGGATATTTCTCAATGTAGTAACCAATCATGTCAGCCCGTGGATTTACCCATTCGTACCATTCCTGTAAACGTTTGGTTTTTATCGCAATTTCAAAAAGTAAATCACCAAAACCATTTGCAGCTAAAGCCATATGAGTAATGTCGTCATTAGGTCTGTAATCTGTCAAGTTATTAATCATGTGTTCGTTTGCTTCTCTAATCTCTGTCTCTGGTATTAATGAGTTTCGCAAAAGTGTTCCGTATATTGAAAATGCTGTTGATTTTTTATTAATGATTCGTGTTCTCCAAATTTGTCTGATTTCTTCTGGTGAATAGTTCAGGTAATTGATTTTGTCAGGATAAAGTCCAATAATTATTAAATCATATTTTTTATCTTTAAGAAAACTTGAAAGATTTTCTTTAGTTTGGTCACTGCAACATTCAAAAACTTTACTAACTACTTTGGTTGCAATTGATTCTCCGTGAAAAATAAAGCCACAATGGTCAATTTTTACAAAAAGTTCCTTCCAAAAAGCGGTGAGTTCAGACAGTTTTACAGATTCGTCAATTTCCCTTATTAATGGAGTTACATCTGCACCTGGTGGTGTAAATGTTTGGTCAAAGTGCTTTTCAAATTTGTTTAACAAACTTTCCTTACCTCCCTCAATAGTTATTTTCAATAAATTACTTTTGACAAAGCTCCAAAAGGATTCTGTGTGATGCGCCTCTATGTCATTAGTTTTAAAATGAGCACAATCATTTCGTCTGTCCTTCCAGTATTTAATTTGCTGTCGTAAGTCCTCGTTAATATTGAAAATTGGAGAAGTTTCGTTAATGAGTTCTTCGTAAACAGCTTTTTCCCATGTGTCGTCACTTTGGAGTTTACGTACAATGTCATCCCAGCGTCCTTGTGGAATGGCTGTCGGTTTTGCTGATTTAATAATTACTTCTTTTAGAATTGTCAGAAACCCTAAATAGCTAAAAAGTAATGAAGCTCTGTAAGCTGCATTTTTATAACAAGTAAACGCTTCGTTTAAAAGTGCCATAACATTCGTGCTAAATCTTTTTTGTATGATCCATTCTTCAAAAGGTAGTTTCATTTGTCTGTTTATTTTATCTTTTTATGTTAAAGTTAGCATGGTTGTCATAGAATAGCCGATAACGGATGGAGTTTGCGTTCGGCTACAAAACTTCAAATTTGCATGTCGCCCCGCCTGTGACGCAAAACCCGTGTTATGCGTTAGTCTTTTTTCTATATAAATTCTATTTCATCCAACTTTTTGTATGTCTCTGTTTGAGTTTTAAAGTCGCAAACTCCCGTGAAATATTTACCTTTAATACTGTCCGAAGTAAAATGTTGATATATGTTTATGTTCTTGATAAAGAAGTTAAATGTTTGTCCGACAAATTTTGATAAATCAACTTGACTAAAGTTAGGTCTAACTTCAAATCTTGCTGTTTGTTTTGGTACTTGAGTTATTATTTTAATTTTTTCAATGTCTGAGTCAAATGATATTTCTGTGTTTCGAACAAAGGACTTAGGATATTCATTCTTTATTGAGTTCAAGATTATTTCGTCCAAATAATCTTGAGGAAATAAATCCTGTTTTGGATAGTGAAGAAGTCTAAGAAATTCATTGGGTTCAGGGTCATTTTTTAGATAATAATCTCTCTTAATTTCACGTAAATAAGCAATTACCCCAATTACGATTTCTTGTTTATGTGAATTCTGAGAAACGATGTGTATCTCTTTCATAATTTTCCAATCTTGGAAGTCTAACATTTTCATTGTTTTCATATTCTATATTTTTTCTGTTTAAGGTTATGCCTAACATCTTATTTACATAATTTCGTAAAACCAACAAAATCAGTATGTGTCATATTTATCTTATCATGCTTGTACTCTTTCGAGACTAAAAAATCTCATTGCAAAATTACATAAAAAATTTTGTTATTTTATATACCGACAGATACAAACCAATCCGCTGACCGTTTTATAGATAATTAACATGCTCAAAATCACAATTGTCTAATTTAAATTATGCGAACAGTCAGTGGTCTTAATCTGCACAAAGATAGCATTTTATGTGTATCTTAGACGAATAAGGAAAAAACAGAAGAAAAATTCGTAGTAACAACCCGAGAAATTAAGCGAATGAGTTCCGTGATGTACTCTCATTAAGTGAGTGATGTGTGCATGGAAAGCACCAATATTATTGAATGTCGGTTTGGCGTTTGTTGGAAAAAGACTTTACACTTCATTTAGTCAATCCACTATAAAGCAACTGCTCCCTTGATTCTTAGCTACAGATTATGCAAAAGAAAAAGGAATGATTTACAATAAAATCATTCCTTTAATCTTTATTTTAAGAATTAATCTGGCTATTTCTTATTTTCTTCTTCTTCTTTATATGGGAAAAGTTTATCTATCCCAATAATAACAAAGTAAAATACTGCCATAAAAAAGAATACGGTTACTATACCTATTCCTGAAATCTGTAATGCTTTATTTACAATCTCTATATCCATAATCTCATTGTTTTTAAGGGTTAACCAAATAATGGCACTAACATTAATAATAATCCTCCAACAATTACAGAACCAATTTGTCCACCAACATTAGTACTGATTGCAGGCATTAATAGGTAATTTGTTGGGTCTTCCTTTAGTCCCATTCCGTGAATAACACGAGCAGACATAGGGAAAGCTGAAATTCCACAAGCTCCTACCATTGGGTTAATCTTATTACCTGGTTTTAGGAATTTATTCATAAGCTTTGCAAATAAAACTCCTCCAGCTGTATCAAATACGAAAGCAAAAATTCCAAGTCCAAGTATCATTAGTGTATCTAATTGAACAAAACGTTCTGCAGTCATTGTGCTGGCAATTGTAATACCAAGTAATATAGTTACTAAGTTTCCTAATTCTTTTTGTGCTGTTTGAGATAATGAGTTTAAAACTCCGCACTCACGAATTAAGTTTCCAAACATCAAAAATCCAATCAATGCTAAAGAAGAAGGAGCAATTAGTCCAGCTAAAATAGTAATAACGATTGGGAAAAGAACAAGTGTTGTACGAGAAACTCTTTTGTTTGCATCGGTTTTCATTCTAATCTTTCTTTCGTTTTTAGATGTTAGAAGTCTAATTACTGGCGGTTGAATAATTGGAACAAGAGCCATATAAGAATAAGCTGCAACAGAAATTGGAGCTAATAAATCCTTAGCAAATTGATTTGCAACAATAATTGAAGTTGGACCATCAGCAGCACCAATAATACCAATTGAAGCAGCTTCTTTTAGGTTAAATCCTACAAGTGTAGCCAATATCATTGTTATAAATATTCCAAACTGAGCTGCAGCTCCGAAAAGCAATAAGCTTGGTCTTTGGAATAGTGGTGAGAAATCAATCATTGCTCCAATAGCAATAAATATTAGTAGAGGGAAAAGCTCTGTTGCAATTCCAGCATCAAACAATACATTAAGAGCTCCTACTACTGTTTCACCTCCTTGCACCTGTGTTAAAACTGCTGAGTAAGGGAAGTTAACAAGTATTGCTCCAAATCCCATAGGTAATAGAAGAGTTGGTTCATATTGTTTCTTTACAGCTAAATAAATCAGCGTTATACCAACTGCAATCATTACCAAATGTTGCCATGTCATTCCTGCTATCGCAGGCATTAATTCACTAAATTCCATATCTTATGATTTTTTTTCTATTTCATCTATTTTTTCTTTCATTACCTTTTCTTCAACCTCTACTTCTTCAGAAATAACTTTTGATAAAATTATTGAGAATAATAAAGTAGTAACAATAACCGCTAAGGAAACCCAAGAGTTATCGTGGAAGAAGTTAGAAACAGGTTCCCACCAGCCTAAAAGCATTTTTACACCAATAAAGAATAGTATAAAACAAACTCCATGCTTTAAGAAACGGAACATTCCCATTATTCCTCTAAGAGCAAAGAATAAAGAAACTAATCCCATTACCGCAAACACATTAGAACTTATTGCTAAGTAGTTTTCTTCAGCATGTGTTAAAATACCTTTTGCTCCTTCGTCAATAACTCCAATAATTGCAGGTATTGAATCTATTGCAAACAAAACGTCTGTTGAGCCAATCACTAAAAGACAAAGAAAGACTACTGTAATATGTCTCTTTCCATCAATCTTTGTAAAGAACTTTGGTGAATGAGTGTCAGGGTCAATTGGGAATAACTTTGAAGCTGCTTTATATAAGATGTTTGAAGAAGGGTCTACATTATCTTCTCCTTTTGAGAATATCATTTTATATGCTGTCCAAACAAGGATAGCTCCAAATATATATATTACCCATTCAAATTTTTGCACCAATGACATTCCCACCAAAATAAATAGGATACGCAAAATAATTGAAATTAGAATACCAAGTTTTAATAGCTTTGGTTGATTTTCTGAACTAATTCCCATCATTGAAAATATCATAATAAATACGAATAGATTATCAACTGATAAAGAATATTCTGTTAAATAACCAGCTATAAACTTCATTCCCATAATGGTAGAAGTTTTGACATCTGAACCTGGATTTTGAGGGAAGAATAGCCATATTGCTATTCCAAAAAGTAATGCAATACTAATCCATAATCCTGTCCAACGAAGAGATGTTTTAACGGATATTTCTCCATGACGATGTCCTGTTGCGTACATGTCAATGAAGTAAACAATAAGGAAGATAACAATAAATGCAATCCACCCATAAGTCATTACGCTCATAGTTCTACTGTTTTATTAAATTATCCGATAACAACCAAGGCTGCACCTTCTAATACAGTTTCGCCTTTTGTAACTTTTATTTCCTTAATTATTCCATCACGGTCAGCATTAATAGCATTTTCCATCTTCATAGCTTCTAATACTATTATTTGCTGTCCCTTGCTTACAGAATCTCCAACACTACATGTAATGTCTAAGATAATTCCTGGCAATGGAGAATTAACAGTGGATGCAGAACCACCTGCAGTAGCACCAGCTGAAGCTGCTGCTGTTGCAGCTGCTGCTGTTGCAGCTGCTACTTGTGTACGCTTTACAGGTTTTTTATTTTCTGACTCTTCTATTACTACATCGTAAGCAACACCATTAACCTCTACTTTGGCATTTGTGTCATCTATACTGTCTATTGCAACTTCATAAACGTTGCCATTAATTTTGTATTTAAAATTTTTCATTTCTTATTTTCTTCTTAAAGGTAATTCTTTTAATGCATATATTTTAGAATTCCAAGGCGAATATATATTCGTTCTCTGTTTTATAGTTATAATACCGCTCTCTTCATCATGATATTCTGTTGAAGAAAAAATAGCCATAGCTATTGCAGCATAAACCTCATTAGATACTTCTGGTGTAGATTGTTTTTCTTCTCCAGAAACTACTTCTTCTTTCTTCTTTCTTTTCCAAAAACTCATAGCTAATTTATTTTATAGTGGAATATTATCATGCTTTTTAGCAGGATTAGATAATTTCTTTGTTGACAATTGTTGAAGAGCACGAATTACACGGAAACGAGTATTTCTTGGCTCAATAATATCGTCAATATAACCATATTTTGCTGCATCATAAGGATTAGCAAACTTGTCGGTATATTCTTTTTCTTTTTCTGCCAAAAATTCTGCTTGTGCTTTTGGGTCTTCAATCTTCTTCAATTCAGAACCATAAAGAATTGCTGCTGCTCCACTTGCTCCCATAACTGCAATTTCTGCACTTGGCCAAGCATAGTTAATATCTCCACGAAGTTGTTTACAAGACATAACATCATGAGCGCCACCATAACTCTTTCTTAGAGTAACAGTAACCTTTGGAACTGTTGCCTCTCCATAAGCATAAAGGAATTTAGCTCCGTGAATAATGATTCCATTATATTCTTGTCCTGTACCAGGTAAGAATCCAGGAACGTCAACAAGAGTAACTATAGGAATATTGAAAGCATCACAGAAACGAACAAAACGAGCTCCTTTTCTTGAAGCATTAATATCCAAAACTCCTGCCATACAATTAGGTTGATTAGCAACTATACCAACAGAAGCTCCATTTAAACGGGCAAAACCAACAACTAAATTCTTTGCAAAATGTTCGTGTACTTCCAAGAACTCTCCATTATCAACTATTCCAGTTATAACTTCTTTTACATCATAAGGTTTATTTGGATTTTCAGGAATTATTGTGTTTAGATAATCATCTAATCTATTGATTGGGTCATTACAAGGAACTACAGGAGCATTTTCCATATTGTTTGAAGGTAAGTAAGACATAAGCTTACGAATCATCAACAAACCATCTTTTTCATTTTCAACAACGAAATGAGTTACTCCAGATTTAGTAGCATGAATCATTGCACCTCCCAAATCAGCATCAGTTACATCTTCTCCCGTTACTGTTTTAACAACTTTTGGTCCTGTTACAAACATATAACTGTTTTCTTTTGACATCATAATAAAGTCAGTAAGAGCAGGAGAATAAACTGCTCCTCCTGCACATGGTCCAAAGATTGCAGATATTTGAGGGATAACACCTGATGCCATAATATTTCTTTGGAATATTTCAGCATAACCAGCCAAAGATTTTACTCCTTCTTGAATACGTGCACCACCAGAGTCGTTAAGACCTATAACAGGAGCACCCATCTTCATAGCTTGGTCCATTACCTTGCAAATCTTTTCTGCAAAAGGCTCTGACAAAGAACCTCCAAAGATTGTAAAGTCTTGTGAGAACACATAGACCAAACGTCCGTCAATTGTTCCGTATCCAGTAACAACACCATCTGTCATATATACGTTATCCTGCATTCCAAAATCAGTACAACGGTGTGTTACAAACATATCAAATTCTTCAAATGAACCTTCGTCCAAAAGAATTTCAATACGTTCACGAGCTGTTAATTTACCTTTTGCATGTTGAGAATCAATTCTTTTTTGTCCTCCACCTAATTTAGCTTCTATTCTCTTATCGAGAAGTTGCTTTATTTGTTTTTCAAAAGTCATTTTGTTTATTTGTTTTAATAAATTTATTACCTACTCTGAACAGAACTCTGTTAAAACTCCCAATGTTGATTTTGGATGCAAGAAGCCTATCTTCAAACATTCAGCACCTTGACGAGCCTCTTTGTCTATTAGCCTAACTCCTTCTTGTTCTACTTCTTTCAAAGCCTCATTAGTATTCTCTACTGCAAAAGCAATATGATGAACACCCTGACCTTTTTTCTCAATAAATGAAGCTACCGAACTCTCCGGAGAAGTCGCTTCCAATAACTCAATCTTTACTTCACCTACTTTAAAAAAAGCTGTTTTTACTTTTTGGTCAACAACTTCCTCAATGTTATAGCATTTTAAGCCCATAACTTCTTCCCAGTATTTTATGGCTTCTTCTAAGTTAGAAACCGCAATACCAATGTGTTCAATACGTTTTATTTTCATTTATTAATTATTTTTTATAGTTTTTAGCTAATAATTTTAAGGTGCAAAGATAATATAGTTTTTTGGTATAAAGAAAAATATCTCAACTATTATTCTATTTTTTTATAAACTCTATCAATGCACCTAATATTTCCTGTAAAACGTACTTTTTTATAAAATAAAATTTAGTTTTTTTAAGATTATTTTCGTCTAAATCAATAAAAGAATAAATACAATTCAAAACCATTCTAAAAATAAAGAAGTTTTTACGAGGCCAAAACGAAGTTATCACGACCTCAAAACAAAGATTTGACGACCTTAAATCTTCGTTTTTACGAGATCGAAATGGCATTTCCTTTCAACGAGATGGCATTTCGTTATACATGAAATGGCATCTCATGACAACGAAATGCCATTTCATTTCACTAAATCTTCGTTTTGAGGTCGTGATAACTTCGTTTAAGGTCATTTAAACGCTGTTTTGAGGTCATCAAAAACACGAATAATATTTCTGTATTTTTATTTTAAGACTAAATATAAAAGATAGGATTACTCTATTTTAAGAGAATATACTATTGACTCCATTTGCATAAGTTCATCTCTCTTTGTTTGGTTTGGTGCATAGAGGAAGCAGTCAATCATAACAAACTGATTATGCTTTTCATCAAAGAAACAATAGTTTACAAATGGCCCTCCCATAAAATCATTATACAATCGCCACAAACCTCTCGTCTCCACTGCTGGCTGTCCATTCAAACTAACTGTTTTTCTATAATAAGGAAACCTATCCTCTGTACCCATATAAGAACCTCTTGTTGGACCAGGAATTTTTTCTTTTGCAATCTTATTCCTCAATTCAATAATCTTTTCTTCCTTAAACATTCCATTTCCTTCAAATGGAGTTTTGTATATCATAATATTTAAGGTCTTTTGTTCTTTGTTGACCTTAAAATCTTTTCTAAACCATGCAAAATCATCTTCAAACACCGAAATCAAATATTCTTTTGAAAAAGCCATTGAAAACTTAAAGGTTGTTTTGAGTTTCTTTGTAATTTCTATATTCTCATAGTTTCTAAAAGCAAAAGCAATCCTTCTATGTTCGTTTGCGTGAAACTGATGAATAATGGTAGGAGAATATTTAGATATTAAAGCATAAAGACTATCTCTATTATTAGCAATAATTTGAAAATATGCTTGTGGGAAAGACTTGTAGTCTATTTTTTGGAATATAGCGTTTTCTTTATTGCTTGTTTTATAGTCAATAATAAAAACGTTTCTATGTTTTTGAAGCATTTCTGAGTTGAAGAAATTATTTGGTTGGAGTTGAACAACATCAAACATTGGCTCTGCTTGAGAAAGCCCTTCGCATGCCTTCATAAAATATTGTCCAAGCGAATCTTTTAACTCTCCTTTATATACCTCATCAGGAACAACTAATATCATTTCCAAGGTTTTTCCTCCAGAGGAAGGAAGATTTTTAGGATTTTCTTTTTGAGCCAATTCGTCTCTTTTACTGCTTTTGTCTTTTTTAGAACAACCCACATTAATTCCAAACACGAAAACAATTGAAAATAATGTAATAAATAAAAAACTCTTTTTCATAAACAAGAATATTTGATTTGCAAATATCTAAATTTTTATTGAGAAAACATCAAGAAAAATTTCTAAAACAAAGTTTTATTGTATTTTTGCACTTCAAAACAATAGTAATGTTAGACAAATTAGAAGCAATTTATTCAAAATATTTAGCTATTGAGGAGCAAATGAGTCAGCCAGATATTATGTCTGATATGAAACGTTTCGTAAAGCTAAATAAAGACCATAAAGACCTTGAGCCAATTATTGCTGCTTACAAGGATTACAAAAACACAATTGAAAATATAGAAAATGCCAAACAAGTCCTAAACACCGAAAAGGAAGAAGATTTTAGAGAGATGGCAAAGGAAGAACTAAGCACACTCTCTGAGAAGAAGGAAAAGATGGAAGATGATATTCGTTTGATGTTAGTTCCATCTGACCCACAAGACGGCAAAAACGCTATTTTTGAAATAAGAGCAGGAACGGGAGGCGATGAGGCAAGTATTTTTGCTGGTGACCTTTATAGGATGTATTTAAAATTCTTTGAAAAGAAAGGCTGGAAAGTTGAATTGGTTGATTCAACAGAAGGAACAGTTGGAGGCTTTAAGGAAGTCGTTTTGAATGTTAGTGGAGAAGGTGTTTATGGACAAATGAAATACGAATCAGGAGTTCATAGAGTTCAAAGAGTTCCTCAAACAGAAACACAGGGAAGAGTTCATACTTCAGCTGCATCGGTTGTTGTTCTTCCAGAAGCAGAGGAGTTTGATGTTGAACTAAAACCTTCCGATATAAGAAAAGATACTTTCTGTTCCTCTGGTCCTGGAGGACAATCAGTAAATACAACATATTCTGCAATACGTCTTACTCATATTCCAACAGGAATAGTTGTTTCGTGTCAAGACCAAAAATCTCAAATAAAAAATCTTGAAAAAGCAATGGTAGTTTTACGTACAAGACTATTTGAGCTTGAGTATAACAAATACTTAGATGAGATTTCTTCCAAAAGAAAAACAATGGTTTCAACAGGAGACAGAAGTGCAAAAATCAGAACATACAACTATCCTCAATCAAGAGTTACTGACCATAGAATAAATTACACGATGTATAATCTTCCTGTCTTTATGGACGGAGATATTCAAGATATTTTAGATGCTTTGCAGTTAGCTGAAAATGCTGAAAGACTCAAAGAAGCGGTAAGTTAGACTAAAAACTATTCTTTAAAAACAAACAATATTTATCCTCTCTAAACGTTAGGTGTTTTACTTATTATATTTATTTGAATATGAAAAAAATTCACCTTTCAATAGCTTTAATTTTTTTAATACTTGCTCCTTATGTATTAAAGGCACAGTTTCCCAATATCCCTATTGGCTCTTGGAGAGACCACTTGTCTTATTATCAGACTAAAAAACTAACTTTAGTTGAGGACAGAATATTAGTTTCAGCTGGTAGTGCTATGTTTTTCTTTGACAGAGAAGATAATTCTGTTGAAAGATTTTCAAAGGTTGATGGATTAAGTGATGCAGGTATTACTCAATTGTCGTATGACAAAGCTTCAAAAAGCATTGTTGTAGTTTATGAAAACTCTAATATTGATATTATTCAAAATAATAAGGTTTACAATATACCAGATATAAAAATTCGCTCTATTGAAGGTAGTAAGATGATTAATAATATTACTTTCTTTGACAATAAGGCTTATCTTTCTTGTGGTTTTGGGATAGTGGTTTTGGATTTAAAGAGAAAAGAAATATTTGAAACCTTTTATATAGGAGAGAACAGCTCTAAGATAAATGTAAATAATGTCGTTATCTACAACGATTCTATTTATGCAGCAACTGTAGAAGGACTTTTGTATGCTCCTTATAATTCTCCTTTTTTAGCAACAAGCGAAACATGGGTAAAGTACGAGAACTTTAATAACCCAAGCGATAAGGAAATTCTATATTTATTTGAGTTTAACAAGAAACTTCTTGTAGGAATAGAGAATGAGTTCTCTAATATTAGCCTATTTGAAATGGTTAATAATAATTTTGATACTGTATTCTCAAATCAATTTGCTTATTGGATAAAGCCTTCCAATAATCATCTAATAGTAAAATCATGGGGAACAGCACCAGATATTATTGTTTATGATACTCTTTATAACATGGAAAGAATTATTGACTCAAGCTGGTTTCCTATTATTAATGATTGGGATGGAGTAACTAAATTTGTTCCTGAAGTTGGAGATGCAATGATTATTAACGATGAAATGTTTTTATCTCACGAAAGAGAAGGTGGGCTATTGCAATTGAAGAACTACAAAGAAAACATTTTTGTTAAATCTATTTATCCTAATGGTCCTTTGTCTAATGATGTTTTTTCAATTACTGCAACTAATGACATAATTTACGTTGCACCAGGAGGAAAAACAATTCAACATGCACCAAGAGGAATACCTGCAAATATATATCATTTTAACAGGTATTATTGGGATTGCTTGAGTAATTTCCGTGAATTTGGTGACACTTTAAGGGATATTGTTCAAGTTAGTGTTGACCCAAGAAATCCTAAGCATATTATGGCAGCTTCTTATTGGAATGGAGTTATAGAAGTAATGGATAATAAGATTATAAAAGTTTGGGATAAAGATAATACAAATAATGTATTGAGTAATGATAGTTATGGGTATAGAATTATTGCAACACAATATGATATGTCGGGAAATCTTTTAGTTGCAAACTCTCTATCAAGCACAGCATTATGTTATTTGAATTATAGAAATGTTTGGGGAAACTTCAACACATATAATATGATTGGAGAAGATGAGACATTAGGGCTATTAATAGACCAACTATCGGGTAATTTTTATAAATTCATTTGGACAAGCAATAATAAGATTTTGGCAATTAATAATAATGGAGACCAAGTTATTATAGACCCTAATAATGGAGCTAAAGACCAGTCAAATAAAGTTAATTGCATGGTTCAGGATAAGGAAGGTGAGATTTGGATAGGAACAGATAAAGGGATAAAAGTTATTTATTCATTAGATGATATATACAAGACTCAGGAGAATGGTATTTCTGTAATTACCTGTAATAATATTATTTATCAAGAAGAAGGAATAGCACAATACCTATTAAACTTTGATAATATTAATTGTATTTTGGTTGATGGAGGAAATAGAAAATGGGTAGGAACAGAAAGAAATGGAATATTTGTATTTTCACCAAATGGAGACAAGCAATTATTTCACTTTAATGCAGAGAATAGCCCATTATACTCTAACAGAGTTTTAACAATGGCACAAGACCCAAAAACAGGAGAGATATTTATTGGAACAGATAGAGGGGTAATATCATACAAAGCCGAATCAACCGCACCAAAAGAAGAAGCAGGTTCATTATATGTTTATCCTAATCCTGTAAGACCTGACTATAATGGAACAATTGCTATTCAGGGCTTTGTTTACGACTCCGATGTAAAAATAACTGACCTTGCAGGTAATATTGTAGCTCATACCAAGTCTGTTGGAGGACAAGCAATTTGGAATGGCAAGAATTTCAAAGGAGAAAGAGTAAGCTCAGGAGTTTATTTAATATTTGGTTCAGCAAACGAAGGACAGGAAAAAGCTGTTGGCAAGGTACTATTTGTAAGGTAAGGAATGATATACGAAACAAAAGGAATAGTATTAAGGACCTTCCCTTATTCTGAAAGCTCTTCAATTGTAGGGATATTAACAAAAGAATTTGGATTAAAATCTTATATCCTTAAAGCAGGAAGGAAACAAAAAACTTCCATACGTTCCAATATATTTCAACCACTATATATTTTGGATTTGCAGGTTTATAATAACCCTAAAAAAGAAATTCAAATAATAAGCGAAGCAAAAATAGGGCAAGACCTTAGTCCCCTATTCTCTAACATTAAGAAAACTTCTCTTGCATTCTTCCTTTCCGAAATCATTAATCAATGTATTAAAGAAGAAGAAAAAAGCGAAGAACTATATGATTTCATTGAGAAAAACATAATTAAACTCAACACTCTTTCAGAAAACTATTCTACTTTTCATCTAAACTTCCTTATTGAACTATCCGAACACTTAGGCTTTAAGCCAATGAATAATTATAGCTTAGAAACTCCCTATTTTGATATATTAAAAGGACATTTTGTTAATCAAAGTCCTTATCATAGTATGCACCTTTCTAAAGAGGATTCTTTTTTACTTTCCAATTTTCTCTTCTCTCTAAATCCCATTTCTCAAAACTACACTCCAATAAAACTTAACAAAGAAGAGAAGAACAAAATACTAAATATACTAATCCAATTCTACCAAACCCATATCCTAAGCCCCAATTCCATAAAATCACATCAAGTACTTGCAGAGCTTCTGCATTAAAAAAAGGGCTAAGTTTTGGAAAAACAATAAAGAATAGTTTTATGACTTATCATAATAAGCTATAAAAATAGAACAACGCTATTGACAGAATTAATGTTATTATTGTGGTGATTATCCCCACTTTGAAAAACTCCCAAAAACTTATCTTCACCCCCTCCTTCTCCGATGATTCAATAACTATCAGATTAGCCATAGCTCCTATTATTGTTGCATTTCCCGCAAGTGTTGCCGATGAAGCCAGCGAAAGCCATAAGTTTTCATTATTCAATACTTCCATAAGTGGTACCATCAAAACTGTATATGGAACATTGCTAAGAATTTGAGACATTATCAGACTTAAAGAGTGCAAGCCAACTATTGAACTTAGATTTTCAGTTAATTCTATATTGATAAAACTATCCAATAGTCCCAAAGATTGAATTGAAGAAACCAATATAAACAAACTTGCAAAGAAAAGAAGCAATACCCAGTCAATATCCTTAATTACCAATGAAGGCTTGGCTCTACCCAATAAAAGAATTAGACTTGCCCCTGTCAATGCAATAATCGGAATTGATAACGAAAGAATTTTTCCCAAAAAGAACCCTAAAACCACTAAAAGAAAAATAAAAACAGACACCCGCATCTTCTTAAAATCGTATTGATAATCTGACTCAAATACCAATGGACTATTGTCCTGAAAATGCTTCCTGTAAAAAATCCTAAGAACAAAAACTATTATTATCATTCCAAAAATTGAAACAGGCAGGAGTTTGATTAAAAAATCCACATAAGAAATATTTGAGCTAATACCTATTAACATATTTTGAGGATTACCCGTTATCGTCATCGCAGAACCTATATTGGACGAAAGGATTTCAGCTATAAGATAAGGCACAGGATTAAGATTGGTCTTACGAGTTATTGAGATTATTATAGGTGTAAACAACAAAACTACAGCATCATTTACCAGAAAAGCAGAAGCCACTCCGGTTACAAAAACAATTATCGTTAAAAGCTTCACCCTAGAACTGGAATAGGAAATTGTTTTAGAAGCAATAAAAGAAAAGAACCCCTCAAGCTTTAGAGTAGAAACTATTATCATCATTCCCAATAGAAGAGTTATGGTATTGAAATCTATTGCCCTTATAGCCTCATCAAAACCAATCACCCCAAAAACAATCATAGCTACCGCCCCAGTAAAAGCAGCCGAAGGCCTATCAATGTTTACCTTAGGCAGTCGCGTGAAGATAATACCAATATAAGTTATGATAAATATTACTAATCCAATTGTTTCTATGCTCATAATTAAACTTTAATTTTCTTTGAGATAAACAGACCTTTTTGATAGCAAAATTACTAATTATTATTCTGCCCTTATATACTTTTGAGTTAAAAAGAATTTCACAAACAACCTATCCAAAGATTTTTATAAAAACGCTTAGTCTTTTAATAAAAAGACTAAGCCTGCAAAAAATTAAACCAAACATAAAACTAATAAAACTAAGTTTAAATCTAGAATAATGCCATTATATTAGTTTTATACTTGATTATATTAGATTGAAACAAGACTTAATGATATTAAAAAGGCTGTAGTTGCGATTAACTACAGCCTTTTTATATTTTTCTTATTATAATAATTTGTTTTCTATCTATTTAAGGTGCGAAATAATATTTTGTCTTATCTCTTCAAATTCCTCTTTTGTCAGTTCTAATTTTGGTCGCTTAAAGTCCAAATCACCAACACTATTAAGAGGTACAAGATGGATATGTGCATGCGGAACTTCAAGTCCTACAACCGCAATCCCTATCTTTGGACATGGATATGCCTTTTGAATGGCTTTGGCTACTTGTTTTGCAAAGATATTCAGTTCCGAAAGCAAAGCGTCTTCAATGTCAAAGATATAATCTATCTCTTGTTTTGGCACAACCAATGTGTGTCCTTTTGCAAGGGGCGATATGTCTAAGAATGCAAAACAATTCTCTGTCTCGGCTATCTTGTAGCAAGGTATTTGGCCTGCTATGATTTTTGAAAATATTGATGCCATATTAGTCTCTTGTTATTTTGGTTATTTTAAACTTTACTATACCTGCAGGTATTTCTATTTCTGCTGTATCTCCCACTCTTTTTCCCAAGAGTCCTTTTGCTATTGGAGAGGTTACTGATATTTTTCCTTCTCTAAGGTTGGCTTCGCTCTCAGGCACTATTTCATAGGTTTGAGTCTTGTTATTGGCAAGGTTTATAAACTCTACTTTGGAAAGCAACAACACCTTTGAAAGGTCTAACTTACTCTCATCTAAGAGCCTTGCATTACTTATTAGGTTTTGTAGTTTTGCAATTTTTGCTTCCAAATGTCCTTGTGCATCTTTTGCAGCGTCGTATTCTGCATTTTCACTTAAATCACCTTTATCTCTTGCTTCTGCTATGGCTGCAACTATTGCTGGACGTTCAACTGCAATCATGTGTTGAAGTTTATCCTTTAGTTTTTGTAAGCCTTCCTGTGAATAATACTTTATTCCTGACATAATGATATGTGTTATAAATTAAAAAGAATCGAAGACCCTTTCGCAAAGGTCTTCGATCTTACTATTAAATTAATTAATTATTCTATAGAGATAGAACTATACCTATTGTGTGGATACCTCCACCTACTTTGGTTAGTCTATATGCATAGTCAAATGATAGGTCTATGCCTCTTAGTTCTTCTGATTTTGCTTTTCTTAATGGTGCAATTACTGATGCTCCTGCTGACAAACCTGAGTAAAGAGTTGTTGCTCCATTATCGGCATCAAATACACTTTTGGTTATTGCATCTTCGTAAGTGTAGGCTGTTCTTAGCATAAATATTTTTCCAAAACCATATTCAAGTCCTAATGTGTATTGGTCTTTTGAAAATGCCATTGCAGAGAAATTACCTGCCACTGTTAAACGATGTGTGTTTTCTGAGAACAAAAAGTCATAAGAAGCTCCGATGTTTAAGCTTGAAGGCATTTCAAAACTTGCAGAACGTTGTTCTAAAGACATTTGACGTCCGTAGAAGTCAGCTACTGTTGCAAGTCCGTCTCCACTATAACTCATTGATGGTCCCCAGTTTTTAAGGGTAATACCAAACTTGATTTCATAGTTTTCTCCTGTTACATATTGAATACCTGCATCAATTGCAAATCCTGTTGCTGTAACGTTATCGATTCCTTCATTTACTAATTTAAAGGATACTCCTCCATATATTGAAGATGAAAAAGCCTTCGCATAAGAAAGTGCTATATTCATATTGTTCATTGAAAAAGTACCGTTATTAAATTCAGGGCTTCCTTCTTTTGTTCTGTCAATTAAACCAAAACTCATTGAAGTAACGGATAGTCCTAAAACTCCCATATCTCCCAAACTTTGTCCAACCCCAAAAGCACTTACTCCAATTCCAGAGTTTTGTAACCAACTATTATATGATGCGTATGCTTCTGTTCCTGGTATTCTTCCTAAACCTGCAACATTAGAAAACAATGCATCTATACCTGTGCCGTTAGCTGTATTAACCCCTCCCCAGCCAGCACTTCTTACCCAAGGGTTAATCAAAAGTGAGCCTGCTCCTGCAGTTCCTCTTCTGTCGTCATTCCCTGCTTGAACATTTATGTT
>CAYFWD010000039.1:336-17817 GCA_964346795.1 uncultured Bacteroidaceae bacterium | reverse complement strand
TAATTCTTAACTATCTTTTCTTGCTTAACTATCTTTCCATTAGAGATAATGTTAAGAAGATATAGCCCTTGAGAAAGTGAAGAAAGATTTAGTTCTGAACCATTAAGTTTTTGACTAATCACTTCTTTTCCTAAGCTATTATAAACTTTTACAATAGAATTTGACAAAGAAGAAGGAGAATCTATATAAACCTTGTCTTTTGTTGGATTTGGAAAGACACTTATATTAATATTATCTTTTTCTACATCATTAAGTCCTATTACTTGCTCATAATGATAGTTTGCATCATAAATATAAGTCAAAGCACCTGTATTAACATCCTCTGTTGACCACTTATGTGATGTTATAACATTAGGACTTCCCATAACTTCACTAACAAACCACTCTTCCCATGCTCCCTTAAAATCTGTTATTGTTGGATAGATTGGATATTTACCACTTGTTTCATCATAAGTAAACTCATATCTGTCCAAACTTTGATTTGACCATGTTGTGTTTGAAGAAGAACGATAATAATCTCTTTGAGCTACCTTATGAGAAGCAGAACGAGTCCACTCATATTTTGTCTGAAACTCTACAGTACCATCATCATAAGCTAAATAATTCAATAAAGCCACCCTTAAATTGCTTATAGAATCATAAACATGGTCTCCATGATAAGGATTAATCCATTCTCCATAAGAATAGTAATAATCTATTGTCTTAACTAACTTATCACCCTCATAAACATAAATAATCTTGTTCAAATCCTCATAAATATCATTTCCATAATGAACCTTTTGCAAATACTCAATCAACTGTCCTTGGTCATTATAGTAATAATAGCCCTTACCACCAATAACAAATCCACTACCCAAATCATTTGCATTTATCCTAAGAGTTCTCCTTCCCAATGAATCATATTCAAACTCCTCATAGCAAGAATTAAACCATTGATTATTTTTCCAAGAAAAAATATTAGTCTTAATCATATTCCTATCGGAATCATAAAGATACTCTGCCTTATAGTTAAACTCAGGATAGTCGCTGTCTGTGTAAATTTCTCCAATAGAAAAATACTTTTGTCTTTGCTCATCAAACTCATAACTAAACTCAACCTTGTCATAAGGAGATGCAATTTTTTTAAGCAAAAGCATCTGTGATGATGACTTAGCACCTGTTAAGCTTTCCTTTGCATTCTCAAAAGGATAAGGTCTATAATCTGTTGTTTTTGTCTTTTGTGAAAAGCCGCTAAAACCTATAAAGCAGCACACAAATAAAATAAATAGTTGTTTTTTCATATAAATAAAAATTTAAAGTTATATCTTATAAACACCATAACCAACAAAAACGTGTAAAAAAAGAAAAACTAAATTTATTATTATATAAGCTAAGTCTATTTATTTTTATATTAGGAGAAAATAAAATTATCTAAGAGTTCTCTTATACGAATTTTTATGTTAGCTTTTCTTTTTATACGATAGAATTGCCCAAATATAGAACACAACAACAAAGCCTAAGAGTGCGAAAAGCTGTGGTAGAAGTTCGCTTAGTTTACTTCCCTTAAGATACACGTTACGCATTACTTCTATAAGATATTTCAAAGGGCTAAAGCTTCCTATGGTTTGTGCCCAAGGTGGCATAGAGGTAAAAGGAGTGTATAACCCACTCATAAGTATTAGTATAAGAATAAAGAAAAACATCATAAACATCGCCTGCTGATAGGTAGAGGAATAGTTTGAAAGGATTAGTCCCATACCCGAAATGGCAAAAGTAAAAACAAAGGAGAATAGATATATGGTAAGTATACTGCCTTGTGGAACTAAGTCATACATAAGCCAAGCTACAATAAAGCCTATGCTCATTACAATCATACCTATTATCCAGTAAGGAATAAGCTTTGAGAGGATAAAGATTGGTTTGGGGATTGGGCTTACGTTAATTTGCTCCATATTGCCTTTTTCCTTTTCTCCAACAATATTGAGGGTTGGAAGGAAGCCACATATTATGGTAAGTATCATCACCATTAGGGCTGGAACCATGAAGAGTTTGTAGCTAAGTACCTTGTTGTATTGGTACAAAGGCTTTATTTCTACTCCTTGAGAGCCTTTTATTAGGGCGACTTGAGAGGTTTTATCTATTGAAAAATCATTAATTATGCTTGTGGCATAAAGTCCTCCCATACTTCCTTTTATTCCATTTACGCTGTTTACTGCCAAAAGTATCTTGGTTTCTTTTTGATTGATATAGTTCTTTTCCAAACCCTTTGGAATATCTATTATCATATCAGCTTTATCGCTATGCACCAAGTCTAAAGCCTTGTCGTAGGTTGGCTCCATTGATATAAAGGTTATGGTTTCGTTGGCACAAAGGCGGTTAATCAGTTCTTTGGAGTAGGTTGTTTTATCGTTATCAACAATTGTTAGGCGTATGTTTTTAATGTCGTAGCTTGCTGCAAAAGGTAATAAGAGAAGAACTGCAAAAGGGAAAGCAAAGATAACCTTCGGCAAAAACTTATCTCTGAATATTTGTTTGAATTCTTTTTCTACTAAATATCTAAGCATTACAATCTTTTCTTAAAAAGTTTTAGACTAATTGTTATAAATGTTATTGCCATTAGTGCAAGGATTATCATTTCTTTTAGAACGTATCTTGCATCTACTCCCATTATCATAAGCTTTCGCATTGCGTCAATAAACCATTTTGCTGGCATAACGTGAGCAATAACTCTAAGAAATAAAGGCATACTTTCTATTGGAAAAAGCATTCCTGAGAGAAGAGTTGTTGGCATTAGAAATATTAGACCACTATATAGTAAAGCTTCTATTTGCGAATGAGATATTGTTGAAAAGAGAAGTCCTAAGGAGAGTGCAACCAAGATAAAAATCAAACTCAACATTCCTATAACAAATAAATTACCATTTACAGGTACACCCATTACGAAATGGGAGACTAAGAATATTGTTATTATATTAACTGTTGAAACAACAAAGAAAGGAGATAGCTTGGATATTATTATTAATATTGGTCTTGTAGGGCTTACTAATAGCATCTCAATAGTTCCTCTTTCTTTTTCTCTTACAATTGTTATTGAAGTCATCATAGTACAAATCAAAACAACTATAAACCCCATAACAGCAGGAACAAAATTATATGAACTCTTCATCATAGGATTATATAGTAGTTTTAACTCTGGTCTTATTTGCATCGGTTGAGGGTTATCCTTATTTAGTTCCATTAGCGATTGAGCTACAACATTTGAAAGATAACTTACTAAGGTTTTTGCTGCATTTGGGTCTGTTGCATCAGCCACTATTTGAAGTTCTGCCTTTCCTTTATGAAGTAAATTATTAGAAAAATCTTCATCAAATACCAAAACAAGTCCAACCTCACTCTTACGAAAAGAGGGCTCTATCTCTTGATAAGAATTATAGCTACGTTTAAGAGTAAAATATTCACTTTGCTGAACCCTTTCAATAATACTTGAAGAAATGTCGTCTTTCGAAAGGTCTAAAACACCTATATTAGTATTTCTTATTTCGTTTGTTACAGCATAACCAAACAAAAGCATCATAAGAACGGGCAATACAAGAATTATCATCATTGTCCATGTATCTCTAAAGACATGAAGAAACTCTTTTTTCATAAATGGGAATAATTGCTTCATAGTTTTTTTAATCTGCTTTTCTTTGTGCTTTTCTTGCTAATTGATAAAAAATATCGTCAATACTATTTGAGTTAAACTTTTCTTTCAAAGCCCTTGGAGTATCTAAGGCCTCTATCTTACCATCAACCATTATTGAAACCCTATTACAATATTCTGCTTCGTCCATATAGTGAGTTGTTACAAATACAGTAATTCCTCTTTCTGCTGTTTGAGCTATCATTTCCCAAAACTGTCTTCTTGTTATTGGGTCTACTCCTCCTGTTGGCTCATCTAAAAACAAGACCTTAGGCTCGTGAAATATTGCAACGGAGAAAGCAAGCTTTTGTCTCCAACCCAAAGGTAACTCCTTAACATAGGTATTTCTTTCTGCTTCAAAGCCAAGTTCTGATAATAGTAAGTCTGTCTTTGGAGCTATATCCTTTCTCCTTATTCCATAAATACCTGCAAATAGTTTGATATTTTCCCATACTTTCAAGTCTTCATATAAGGCAAACTTCTGACTCATATATCCTATATTCTTCTTAATCTTTTCTGACTGCCTTCTAATATCAAACCCTGCCACCTTAGCCTCTCCCGATGAAGGTTTGAGCAAGCCACAAAGCATTCTCATAGCAGTAGTCTTTCCAGCACCATTAGCTCCTAAGAAACCAAACACCTCTCCCCTCTCTACCTCAAAAGATATATTATCCACCGCAGTAAAAGTCCCAAAACGCCTAGTAAGATTATTAACAACTATTGCCTTATCCATTATTTATTAATTTTGAGGTTTTGATAATCTCATAAAACAATCCTCTATTGAAGGCTCTATCTCTTTATAACCCTCATTCTTTGTTTCATCATTTAATGTTACATGAAGTCTATGTCCAAAAGAAAAGCATGATTCAACATTTGGGTCTTCTCTAAGGTTTCTCATCAGATTAGTCAAGTTATCGGAAGTTATGGAGAAAAGTTTCTTAGGGAATTTCTTTATAAGCTCTTTAGGAGTGTTTATATCCATAAACTCCCCTTCATTAATTAGAGCTATCCTATCACAAAGAGTTGCTTCATCCATATAGGGTGTTGAAACAACTATTGTTATTCCTCTATCTTGTAAATCCTTTAACATACTCCAAAACTCTTTCCTGCTTATTGGGTCTACTCCTGTTGTTGGCTCATCTAAAAACAAAACTTCTGGTTTATGAATCAAAGCACAAGAAAGAGCAAGCTTTTGTTTCATTCCCCCTGATAA
Source organism: uncultured Bacteroidaceae bacterium (assembly GCA_964346795.1). Classification (GTDB taxonomy): domain Bacteria; phylum Bacteroidota; class Bacteroidia; order Bacteroidales; family P3; genus UBA10566. The sequence continues at coordinate 12,943 of CAYFWD010000039.1, read as the reverse complement.
AGCTCCTGCCTTTCTCTTTTCAAAAGGCTCTATATGAGAATAAATATCTTTAACTAAGTGATAGTTTTCTTCTACTGTTGTATTAAACACTGCAGCAAAAAACTCTATGTTTTCTCTAACAGTCAAATCTTGATATAAAGAAAATCTCCCTGGCATATATCCAATAATATTTCTAATTTTCTTATAATCCTTAACCACATCATATCCTTCAATTTTTACCTTTCCTTGGTCAGCTAATATAAGAGTTGTCATTATCCTAAAAAGAGATGTCTTTCCTGCTCCATCTGGTCCAATAACTCCAAATAGTTCTCCTTTTTCAACCTCAAAACATATATTCCTTAAGGCTATTTTTCTCTTATAGGATTTTGAAATATTATTTACAATAACTGATTTCATAGATTAATATCTGCATACATTCCTATCTTCAGATAGCCGTCATTCTTCACACTTATCTTTACTGCATAAACCAAATTATCTCTGTCTTCCTTTACTTGAATAGCCTTTGGTGTAAACTCGGCTTTTGAACTTATCCAGCTAATATTTCCCTTATACTCTTTTCTTTTATTGCCAAAATCTGCAAAAACCTTAACCTCCTGACCTATCTTTATTTTTGTAAGTTGTGAAGAGGTAATATATGCTCTAAGTATCATGTTATCCATATCAGCAACCTTAAATAATGGTCTGCCTATCCCTGTTATCTCTCCTTCTTCAGAATATTTCAAAAGCACAGTACCATCAATTGGTGTTGTTATTCTACACTTACTTAGCTGGTCATTTAGTTGTAAAACCTGTACTCTTAAAGAAGATTCTTCTGAACTAATGCTTTTATTTCCTTTTTCAAATGAGGATTTTTGAGCTTTTAGTTGCTTTTCTAATACAGAAATATTTGAATTAATATCATCTAATTGCTTAGTATTTGCAGCTTTCTTTTGAAGCAGTGTTTCTATTCTTTGCTTCTCTATTTTGAGTTTTCTTATCTGTTCTTCCATAGCTGCTATTTGAGTATTGACATCAATACTTCTTCCTCCCATTGCTTCAATTCCATAAAGCAACTGCTGACGTTTTAAGTAGAGTTGAAGGGTGTCTATTAACCCATATTCATTCCCTGTTTTAACATCCTGCCCTTCTTGAATATTTAATGAAAGTATCTTTCCGTTTGCTTCGGAAGAAACAATAATTTCTGTTGCTTCAAATACACCACTTGCATCATAAGTTTCATCTCCATTTCCACAAGAAACAAAGAAGATAATAATAGCTATCGTTAATATTTTAATTCTCATAAGATTGATTTGTTAAATTGTTTTGTTTGTAAATTGACATTAATAATTGTATTCTATGGAGTATTTCATTTTGTTTTGCTAAATCGCTTGAATTAACCTCTTTTATATAATCACTAACACTCATAACTCCATTTTCCATTTTGAATCTTGATGTCTCTTTTATTCTTTCTCTTATAGATATTATTTCTTTATCTGACTCCAATAACTTTTCTAATCTTTGAATCTCTGTACTCTGACCTTCTAATTGAAGGTTTGTATTAAATAAGAAAGCATTTTTATTAGACTCAAGAAGCTGTTTATTTATATCTATTTGATGTGTATTATTTGATTTTGTATAGAAACTACTAATATTCCAACTCAAACGAAGCCCTATTATTCCAAAGAAATCTGGGTCTTGATTAAACATATTTAAAGCTGGCTTACCATATCCTCCCTGTGCAAATGCTACAAGTTGTGGCATTGAACCAACATTTATCATTTTCTTTTTGGCATCAAGAACTCTTATTTGAGAATCTATTAACTTAAGTTCTGGACGAAGAACTACGGAAGAAAGACTTGAAGATTTTAATTTAGGCTCAACGAATTTTGTTTTTTGATTTAATTCCTCTCCCATCATTAGAGATAACATTCTAAGATAGGATTTCTCCAAAAGGTCTATCTCTAATATTCTTTGCTGAAGGTTTAACTGCTCAACCTTCAAAAGGTCTAAGTCCGATTCATTAGCAAGTCCTGTTTGAACATAAGCCTTAATTTGGTCAATATTCCTATCCAACTCTGCTTGCATAAGAGTAGTTAGAGCCTTCTGTTCCTTTATACTAAGTATTCCAAAATACAGGTCTGCTATTCTTTCTCTAAGTGAGTAAAGCTCTACTTCAAGATTTGCTTTTTGAGCATCAAGCTCTGCCTTTATCTCATTTCTTTTATTATAAGTATATCCTCCGTCCCATATTATTTGACTTAGCTCTAAGGTTGCTTGATATTGATCTTTTGACATTTGTGGCAGTTTAATAAAGTCTGCACTTAATGGTGGAGGAAGAGTTATATCTATTCTTGTTACATCTGATTGATAGGTTGCTCCTGCTGAAAACTTAATTTGTGGTAAATAGTTTCTTGATGTATTGGCAAGAGAATAAACAGAACTCTTTTCCAGTAAAGAAGTATTAGAAAAGGTTGGGTAGTTAGACTTTGCTTTAGCTTGACAATACTCAATTGTGATTTGAGATTGCAAACTATAATTAAGTCCAATAATTATGATAAAACCAAAGATTTTTTTCATTACTATATTATTTATAATGGTCTTAAACTGCTTAAAACAGTATTTATAATATCTTTTTTTCTTTGTTGAACAAGCGTATTTACTCCTTCTTCATCAAGATTTAATATGTAATCTACTATAGGATAAGCCAAGAAAACAAAGATATTCAAAGAAGTTATAGTAATAACTAAATCAAAAGCTGTTATTTCTCTTATCCTTTTTGCTTTTATTTCTTTTTCTAATATTCTATCAAGCTTTCCAAGCATAACACTTGTATTATTATTAAAAATATCTCTTATAATATGCACAACATCATGATTATTTTTTATTTCATTTAGAACAAACATAGGAAGTCTTTTATCTCTAACCAATGCATCAAAATGATTTTCAATAGTCTTTGTCAAGTTTTCTTTAAATGACAATTTATCATTGTCAATATAATCAAACATTGATACCATGTGGATTATCTTACTTTTAAGTATTTTGGAGAAAAGGTTAGCCTTAGTTCTATAATAATAATGCACTAAAGCTTGATTACAGCCTGCCTTTGCTGCAATTTCAATAGTGGAAGTTCCTCTAAAACCTTTTTCTACAAATAACTCTTCAGCTGCATTTAATATGGCCAACTCCATATTGGTTTTTTCTGTTGTTTCTTGATTTTCTTTCATTTGTTCATTTATTAGTAATACAATTTAATAGTTATTTTTAATAACCCTATTAATTAGTTTGCAAAACTATAATTAAATTCTGTTAGAACAAAACAAATAGCAAATTTTTAACTTTTATTAAGCAAAAAGAAGATATATACGTCTTGTGTTTTTAGTATTATAGAAGTGCATAAATTATTATTAAAAAAACATATATTCTTACCATAATCATACCCTGATATATTATTTTGTACCTTTGCAACCCAAAATATGAGCGAAGATAAAGCCCTTTTATTAGGTAGAGAAGATGTCGGTAGCCTACTCAAAAGATACGCTACTCCTGCTATCATTGCAATGATAGCATCATCACTATATAATATCATTGACAGTATATTTATTGGACAAAAACTCGGAGCAATAGCCATATCAGGACTCGCATTAACCTTCCCTCTAATGAACTTATCATCAGCTTTCGGAACATTAGTAGGCGTAGGAGGAGCAACATTAGTATCTATAAGCCTTGGAAAAAAAGAATATTCTTACGCAAGAGATGTACTCGGAAATGTAGTTCTTCTCAGTATAGTAATAGGTGGAATATTTACCTTAATAACCCTGCCTTTCTTAGACGAAATACTATATCTATTTGGAGGTAGCCACCAAACAATAAAGTATGCAAGAGACTTTATGTTTATTATACTTATAGGAAATATAATAACTCACCTCTTCTTTGGACTCAATGCAATGGTACGCTCTTCAGGAAACCCACAACTTGCAATGACAGTTACAATATTCTCCGTTGTAATAAATATAGTATTAGCATCGCTCTTTATATTGGTATTAGACTGGGGAATAGCAGGTGCAGCATGGGCAACCGTTATATCCCAAACCTTAGCTTTAATATGGCTAATCTTAATATTCCTCAAAAGAAACAAAGTAGTTTACTTCTCAAAAGAGATATTCAAATTCAACAAAAAAATCTCATCAGACATACTATCCATAGGATTATCACCCTTTTTGATGAACGCCGCAGCATGCTTTGTAGTAGTTTTAATCAACCAAAGTCTTCAAAAACATGGAGGAGATTTGGCCATTGGAGCATACGGAATTATCAATAGAGTATCCTTTATATTTGTAATGATAACCTTCGGAATTACCCAAGGAATGCAACCAATTGTAGGATATAACTACGGAGCAAAGCTATATGACAGAGTATTGAAGACCTATTTCAAAGCCGCAAAATGGGGTGTTTTGGTAATGGCTATAGCCTTTGTTGCAGTGGAAATATTCCCAAGAGCAATAAGCCTAATCTTCACAACCGACAAAGCATTGGTTGATATTGCCGTAAAAGGATTTAGGATAGTATTTATCGTTTATCCCATTGCCGGCTTCCAGATTGTTTCCTCCAACCTATTCCAATCCATAGGAAAAGTACGACAAGCAATCATACTTTCACTCACCCGACAACTGATTTTGCTTATTCCCCTGCTTATAATACTGCCCTATTTTTGGGGAGTAACAGGAGTGTGGATAGCTATGCCCGTAAGCGACTTTGTATCAACACTTATAACCATTATCTTAATCTCAAAAGAAGTAAAACAACTAAAACAACTATCCGCTAATCAATAATAATCACCACCATTACGCCATAATACATTAAGGCTTAATGGACATTTTTAATGGTTTTCCCCTTATTTTTCCCTTATGGTTACTATCTTTGCCTCAAATCAAAGGTTATGAATAAAAAAAGTGCATTCACTGTGGCAAAGGATTTGTACATAAATATGGATTTGTAAAAGGAGTTCAAAGATACAAATGTGTTATTTGCAATAAGCAATTTTTAGGTGGATATCGCTTAGATTCTTCTCTAATTTGGGAAGACTATACTATTGGGAAACAGACTTACAAACAACTTTCACTTAAGTATAATTGCTCAATTAAAACCATACAAAGACATATAGATTCTTATACAATAAACATTAATCCTCCTATAGGAAGAAAAGTTATAGTAATAATGGATACTACTTATTGGGGTAGAGGATTTGGAGTTATGCTTTTTAAAGATGCTATAACAAAAGAAAATCTCTTAAAATATTATGTTAAACATGAGAGCAATTCACTATATATACAAGGGATTAATGAACTTAAGGCAAAAGGATTTGATGTAATTGCTATTGTTTGTGATGGGAGAAAAGGATTAATTCAATCCTTTTTAGATATTCCTGTTCAGATGTGTCAATTTCATCAATCAGCAATAATTAGAAGATATTTAACTAAGAAACCAAAGCTAAAGGCAGCACAAGAACTAATGGAAGTAATGGACTTAATGAAACAAACAGACAAAGAATCTTTTATCGGAATTTTAGATTTATGGCATCAGAAATGGAAAGACTTTTTAAATGAAAGAACTATTAATCCACAGACTAACAAGTCGTTTTATACTCATAAAAGGTTGCGAAGTGCTTATAGGAGTTTGAAAACTAATTTACCATGGCTATTTACGTGGTATGACTATATTGAATTAGACATTCCCAATACTACTAATGCTATTGATGGTCATTTTGCTGACTTAAAGAACAAGCTCAGAAACCACAATGGATTGTCATTAAAGCGGAAGAAAAAGTTTATTGATGGGTTTTTAAAGGCATAGGGAACTTCCAAAAATATCAAAAGGGCTTTGATAAACAAAACCCTTAGATATTGACATTTTCGTCAGTCATCTGTTTTATCCCTGATAGGTTGCTCCCCAGCAGAGCCTATTTCCGTTTAAACAGATTCTGCAAAAGAACAAAATAAAATCTAATGAATAACAAAATTGGAAAAATAAAAACCATTAAAAATGTTCATTACTCCTACATTAACCATATTGACGTAATACAATATGTAATACTACTGTTTTACAATCGTAAGAATACTATACTTACAATCGTAAGAATACTATAGTTAGGAATAGAATGATAATGAGTTATATACAGCAATACGCCGATATTGAGGGTCAATATCGGCGTATTATGATGTAAAGTATTGATATTTAGTATTAGAAGGAGAAAGATGCTCCTATCATACCCATAAACTTTTGAGATGGGTAATTATAGTATTCTTGGTATCTTTGGAAGGCTAAATTATTAAGTCTCAAAAAGAAACTTAGCTGTTTGGAATAAAGATATTCTACCCCCAAATTAATATCTACTATAGCTCCAAGTGTCTTTTCTTCATTCATATATATTGCTTTTGAAGTTGTTTTGAAGCCTGCTTTAAGGTCTATTATCAGCTTTTTGGCGGCTATATATTGAAGTGTCAGGTTGGTCAAAAAATCAGGTTGGTAGTATGCAAAGGCAAGTTTATCAGTCTTATAAGTTTGATATTGTGCGTCCAAAACCAAGGATAAAAGGGCAGAAATATTATATTCCACATGCCCTTTTACGTAGAATTTGACAGCATCATCATAAACTATATTAAACATATTTTTGTATATGGAGAGGTTGTCAAAGAGGTAGAAATGATGGTTTTTATAGTTGATTATTCCTCCTTCAAGGCTTATTTCAAGGTCTTTAATCTTTGAGTTCAGAGATGCAAAAAGGTTGAGTTGGGTGGTTGGTTTTATTTGTATAAATGGGCTGATATAAGGGTTTTCCATTCTCAAAGCATTGAGTTTTACCCTGTCAATACTTCCTTCCAAACCTCCATTAAAGTAGAGTTTTTTAGGCACTATTGGGAAATAAACTATGGCTGTTGGGAGGATTTTGAAGGATTTGTTTTCTCCAAATTCGGGTGCAAAACTAAGAGCTGTGTGTAGTTGGAAGCGGTTTATTTTGAAGTCAAAATAAGGTTTTATATCCAAGATTGCGGTGTTGTAATTGGCATCGATGGATAGATTGGAGGTATCAAAACCAAGCATTGGATAGGCTGAATAAAGGAAATATGGGGCTTGATAGAGGTTGTTAAGGTCATATTTAAAGAAAGAATGTTGGTAATTAATACTTATTCCGAGTATTTGTTTGTCCTTACCAAAGAGTTCAAACTTTTTATTTACATCTGCCAACACAAAGACATTTAATTCATTACTCTTCCATTTGCTGGAGAGGTTTTCCACTCCCAAGGCTACCTTATGGTCAAGAGAGTTTTCATTTTTATTGATATTTGAATATGTTGTTTTGAAGCCTACGTTATGCCAAATAGTCCTGTAATCCTTAGCTTTAAGCCCTATTGTGTCGTTATTAAAGCCATAATAATAGTCTATGGAATTATTATAATATGCCTTTGCATCAATGAAAAACTTATCCCAAATCTTCTTTGCATAGAGGTTAATATCGTTGTTTGCGAAGTGGTTTTTGGGATAGTCTTTGATTGACCAATGGGAAGAATAATGTCTTGCATTTACCGAATAGAGCAGTGTTTTGTTTCTTGTTTCGGCATAAAGGGCTTCAACATAAGGGGTCAAATACGTTCCTATTCCTGCTTTAATATTTCCATTATAGAGCATTGCAATGGGTTCTCCCTTCACTTTTGCTGGCTTTATTTGATTGATATTCATTCGTGTTGGGAATACTTTATTGAGGATTTGGTATTCAAAAGAAGGCATAGTGAATGATGTATCAAATATGGTTGGGTTCTCCGAAAGCTTCATTGCTTCATTAACAATTGGGTCAAACTGTGCAGTAATGATTACGCTTTCGTTGAGGTTAGTCCTTGGTTTTGGGGTTGTATCTATTACTATTGTTTGTCCCACAATAATATTTGTGAGGGAGGAAAAAAGGAGGATTAATACTATTTTATTTATGGTTTTCATATCTCAATATTTATTTTTATTGCTAATTAATTTTGGTTTTGGTTGGTGTTAGAAGGAGTATTTTGGATAATAACCTCATCTATTTCTTGTTGTTTATCTTCTATTTTCTTCTCCTGCTTTGCCTTTTGGGCTTCTTCATCACTAAGGATTTTATCTATTTTTGCTTGACTTATAGTTACTAATTCGCCCTCGTAGTTATCTACAATACTTTGATATGTTTGTTTTGCAAGCATATTCTTACCCTTCTTAACGTAAATATCTCCCAATAGAACTATTGACTTTGCTAACCAATATTCGCTTGTTGGGTTGGCTGAATATTTAAGTATTAGTTTCTCTGCTTCGTTATATTTTTGGTCATTAAACTCCTTTTCAAACATCGTATAATTTGCTTCCCCTGAGTAATCACCATTTGCTGAACTCTTCAATTTCTCAAATTCTTTGATTGCATTTGCGGTATCTCCGAGGGCGTAGGTGCTTTTTGCTATTATGTAGTTTGCTTCTTCAGTGATTGCCTTAGTGTTCTTTGTATTATCCAAAACAGCCTTTGCACTCTCTATTGCTAAGGCGTAGTTATTGATATAAAACTCTGTTCGCATTATCCCCAATTGAGCCATTGACTTATGAGAATTAACCTCTGAGCTTGTCTCCAATTGCTTGTATAGCTTATTTGCTTCTTTATATTTTTGGGTTTCAAAACTTATTTCAGCAGCATAGAGTAAGGATTTTTCGGTGAATGCTCCCTTAGGACTTGTACATACAAACAAGTAAGAATTGAGTGCTTCTTCTTTCTTTCCGGACTTTCTCAAACAGTCAGCTTGATAGTAGTGAGCATTGATTGCAAAGTATCCAACAGGGAATTTTTTAAGGTAGGTTTCAAAGCTTTTTATTGCCTCATCGCAGTTTCCTTTCATATAAACATTCTCTGCTGCTTCGTATGTTATGGAGTCTTCCTCATTGACACTAAAGTCTGCATGAGGTACGGTTTTGACGTAATCGTGATATTCTTCAACCTTGTTTTGGTTTACATATATTGTTCTTATGCTCTTCATTCCTGCTTGGGACTCCTCTGTTGAAGGATATGTTCTGATTAATTTATCCAATGTCTTTAGAGCCATCTCGTCTTTTCCTTCCTTATAATAGAGCATTCCTATCTTACTAAACGCTGACTTTGCATGTATGGATTGAGGGTGTTCTCTTACTACTCTCTCGTATTCTTGGAGAGCCTTTGCACTATTTTCCATTACCAAATAAGAGTTTGCGAGTTCAAATATCATACTTGCTCTATACGAACTATTAGGATATGATGCCAATGCTTTTTGGAGTATCATTGATTTTTGTTCCGTTTCTCCCATTGCTCCAACACTAAGTGCTTTTTGGTAATAGGCATAATCCACATCTATCAAATCTGCTTTTATAACATAGTTATACTCCTTTACTGCATTTTGGAAATCTCTTTCTGTGAAGTAACAATCGCCCATTCTATTATGAGCATCTGAAACAAGCTTAGGGTGTTCATCGCGACTTGCATTTAGGAAAAGAGAGAAATACTCCCTTGCCTTTGAGTATCTTTTTTGCTTAAAATAGTTATATGCCATTGAATAATTGGCCTTTGAATAGTATATACTTTTCTTTGCATTTGGGGTCTTATAGAAGGAATTTAACTCTCTAATTGAGCCTTCATAATTACCCAATCTATAAGAAGACTCCCCTCTAAGGAAGTATGCGGCAGCTGTAAGATTATCATTAATTGGGTTATTCAAACTCTTATTAAACATCTCAATTGCTCCTCTATAATTACCTTCATTAAAGATTTCTATACCTCTATTTAGTGATACTCTTTGGTATGCTTCATTGATAGCCTTACTTCTTGTTGGCAGTTCTTCTATTAGCTTTATAGCGTGTTGGTAGTTCTTACTGCTTGCATATAGCTGTGCCAAATATTCCTTTACTTCATTTATTTTATCTGATTTAGGGTATTTTTCATAGTAGAGCTGGAAGGATTGAATAGTTTCATTAAAAGGGTTTGGAAGTTCGTATGAAAGCTTAGCAAAGTTAAGAAGAGCGTCCTCTGTTATACTTGGGTCAAAGTCCATTTCATAAGCCTCTTTGAAAGAAGAACGAGCAGACATCTTATCTCCTGTTTGCAAATAGGAATAGCCTAAGTTATATATTGCATTTTGAGAGAGGGAATCCTTATTAGTAGAAGCCTTCAAAAGATATGGTATTGCCTCACTATGCTTACCACTCTTATTTAGAGCATAACCCAACAAATAGTTATCTTCGGGTGTTGCAGCTTCATTGTTTTTTACTCCTTTTTCCAAATATTCTATTGCTTCATCATAACGTTCAAGCTTGCAATATGCCTCTCCCAGCATACGATTAGTCTCTTCTGTTCTCTTAGAATTTGAAAGTCTTGAAAGTTCTGGAGCTTGTTTTACCAGCTCTTGATAATTACCTTGCAAATAATAAATTTGAGAAATATAATAAGGAACTATGCCTTTGAAATTATTATCTTTCTGCAAACTTTTAAACTCTTTTAGTGCTACATCATATTTTTGTTCACTATAAAGAATGTGTGCATTATAGTAAGTTGAAGGGGAAGAATACTTACTACGCGTGTCTTTTACTGCGGCAAAATATGACTTTGCTGTTGGATAATCATCAATATTAAAATAGCAATAACCTATTTTATAATTGTACTCTTGCTTTTGTTCTTTTGTCAAACTTCCTACCTCTATTTCTTTGTAAGTTTGAATAGCTTCATTATACTTGTTTTGTCTTTGATAGTAGTTAGCAAGGCTGAAATAGGCTTCATTCTTCTTTGAATCGTTTGGGAAAAGAATTAAGAACTCTCTTATCTGCTTATCTGCATCATTGTTTTCAAGATTTGCAGCAGAAATAGCTTTATAGAAATAAGCTTCTGAAAGATTAACATCAGTATTATTTATATTTAGGTCAATATAATTAACATAAAGCTGGTAGGCAGCTGCATATTTCTGTTGGTTAAAAAGGGCTTTAGCATCATTCAAAATACGTGCAGGCTCCTTTATTACTTCTGTCTTTTGAGCCAATAGACCAAAAGAAAGAAGATTGGTTAAAAGAATTAGGGCAAAAAGTTTTCTATTCATAATCACATTATTTTTCAAGGGATAAAATTACACAATTAAAACGTAATGAAGGGTACTAAATAGTATATTTTTCAACAATAAAAAGTTAGTTTCTCAAAATATATCATTACATACTCAATAAAAAATCCCTATTAAATTTTGGTTTAATAGGGATTAAAACTATAATTGACTTTATTTTTATTTTCCTTTTAGCAAAAATACATTACCTTTCTTTTTTTGAAGAACACCATCTCCATCCTTATATATTAATACCCAAACATAAGTTCCATCAGGAGCATAACTTCCATCTTTTAACTTTCCATCCCAGCCTTCTTGTTTATCTGTAAAGAATACTAAATTTCCCCAACGATTATAAATACTAAGTTCATAATCCACAGGTGTAGATGGAATTGGAGCAAAATAAGAATTAGCATTATCAAGCCCTGGTGTGAAAGCACTTGGGACATAAATTCCAAAGTCTGGCTTAACTATTATTTTTCCTCTTGCTGTGTCAGCACAATCTGCTTCATTGTATGCAATAAGCATTACATCATATTCTCCCTCAATATTATTTGGATAGGAATGGTATCCACTTTGGTCAGTTGATGTTGTTCCGTCTCCAAAATCCCAAAATCTTGAAAAAGCTTTTGCTGTTTGGTCAATAAATTTGGTTTGAGAGTTTATAAAGGTTAATTTGGTTGGGTCTAAAGACATTTTTGCATGAACAGCAGGGTAAGCCTGAACTACTACTTGTCCTTGTGCCTGACAACCATTAGAGTCAGTTATTGTAACATAATAGGTTGTTAGGGAAGCAGGCATAGCAACTGGATTAATAGAGGTATTGTTTTGAGCCAATCGCATATCAGCAGGAGAAGAAGTCCAAATGCAGGTTAAGGCATTAGTACAAGATAATACCACGCTATCTCCTTCACAAATCTTGTCTTTATCCACACTTGCCTGAGTTGTTGCTGTATTGTTTTTATAAGTAATACTACGAGATAGAGTTCTTTCACACTCATCTGTAACTGTTATACTTATTGTCATAGGTTGAGCTACTGTTATATAATTGGTATCTGAATTAGGTGTTTCTCCTATTGGATTACCATTTTCGTCTTGCCAAGAATATGTAACCCCTCCTATTGGATTAATAACATTAACAAACACCATTTCTCTTTGAGGTAAAACGTCATCACAATAAACCTTACTATCTGAAACATCTGCAATTTCGAACTTATCTGGGACAATTGCTTTAACAGTAATTGTATCATTAACCGAACACTCTGTTCTTGCTTCAGTAATAATATACATAGTCTTTACCTCTCCAGGAACATCACTTTGGTCAGACTTAAAATTAATTGTTAACTCTGCAACGGTATCTCCTACAGGGAAAGTTAGAGTTGTTCCAAAAGGCTCATAATCCACACCTTCAACCATATCTCCTTCCACTCTAAAAGTGTAGGCATCTCCAGCTTCTGCAGGTCGATTAAGAGTTGTTCTAACAGTTGTTGAAGAACAACTTGCTTTTAGAATAG
>CAYFWD010000039.1:0-326 GCA_964346795.1 uncultured Bacteroidaceae bacterium | reverse complement strand
CACTAAGTTGGAATTCATCAACCTTAAATGAATTTGCTCCAAGAAAAACAGCAGAAGGTAATGAATGGTCACTTACATTACAAATTGCCATTTCAATTCTATATTTATAACATGGTGCAACATCTACCCTTTTAGTTTCTAAAGCAATAGTATATCCTATCATTCTATTGCATGTTTCTGATGATTGTAGAATATGTAGATGAGTATTTGATAAAACACATGGTTGAACTGAACCATTTGGATTACCACTATTAACTGTATTGATTGTAACAGGAAGTTCAGGATTTGAACCTGGAATAATTGCAATATTTTCGTTCATGTAAGGT
>CAYFWD010000038.1:0-17888 GCA_964346795.1 uncultured Bacteroidaceae bacterium | reverse complement strand
ATTGGCTCATTTGTGTTTTTATTCAACACTTTTCCAGTAACTCCACCTAATTTGGGAGCACTTGCCTGAGAATAAATATTATTACTAAAAACCAGTAATAAAGCGAATAAGAATATTATATTATTTTTCATGATTTAATCTTTTAAAGTTATTTTGAACAAGAAAACGGAAAAATATTTTGAAAATTATTATTTTCTAAAAATATTATTTTCTAAAGGAAATCACATAAGTATTATTTTCTAATTTAGAGTTAGAATCAACCTCATTATTAATGAATTAATTTATTATTTTAGCCCAAGCTCGCTAATAATTCTACTTATCTTTTCATTTGCTTTTTTCAAAAGCTCAGGGTAGTCTTCTATTGAATGAAGTTTATTATATACTCCAAAATAGAACTTTATTTTAGGCTCTGTTCCTGAAGGACGTACAGATACTTTGCTTCCATCTTCCAAGAAAAATTGAAGGACATTTGATTTAGGGAAGTCAAGCGCTTGCTCAGTATTGTTTTTTAAGTCAATATTTAATTGCTTTTGATAGTCTTTAATTCTAACAACCTCAAGACCTATTAGAGTTTTTGGAGGGTTTTTTCTAAAAGCAAGCATCATATTTTGGATTTCTTCTGCTCCTTGCTTTCCCTGTTTTGTTATTGAAATTAACTCTTCTTTGAAAAAACCATATTCTAAATAAATGTCAAGCAAAATATCGAAGAAAGTTTTTCCCTGCTCCTTTGCCCAAGCACAAATCTCTGCAATCATACAGCAGGAAGAAATGGCGTCTTTGTCTCTTACGAAATCTCCTATTGCAAATCCATAGCTTTCCTCTCCTCCACAGACAAATTTTTCTTTTCCTTCCAATTCCAAAATCTTATCTGCAATAAATTTAAAGCCAGTGAATACATCGTAGTTTTTAACTCCAAAACTTTCTGAAACTTTTTTAATAAGCTCGGAGGTTACTATTGTTTTTATTGTGTATTCGTTGCCTTTTAGCCTATTGGTTTCTTTCAATGTTTTGATGATATAGTAGGTTAGAGCGGTTGCTGTTTGGTTTCCATTAATAAGTACAAATTCGTTATTCTTATCCTTTACTGCTATTCCAACTCTATCGGCATCTGGGTCTGTTGCCAAAAGAACATCGGCATCTATTTCCTTTGCGAGTTTTAGACCTAACTCCATTGCAGAGTGTTCTTCTGGATTAGGGCTTTTGCAGCTTGGGAAATTACCATCAATTACTGCCTGCTCTTTTACTATATGAACATTCTTAAAGCCATACATCTCCAATGCTTTCGGCACCATTGTAATTCCTGTTCCGTGTAAAGGAGTGTAGCAGATTTTTATATCGGAATGTTTTTTGATTATATCTTGATTAAGGCTTAGTTTGAGAACTTCTTCCAAATAATGTTTGTCAAAATTTTGGTCTACTATTTCAATATTATCTTCATTTCCTTCAATCTTCACTTGGGAGTAGTCTGTAATTTTTACTACTTCTTCAATTACAAGCTTGTCGTGAGGGGAAACCAATTGTCCTCCATCATTCCAATAAGCCTTGTATCCATTATATTCTTTTGGGTTGTGTGAGGCCGTTATCATCACTCCCGCATCACAACCAAAATGTCTTACTGCAAAGCTAAGAACAGGTGTTGGACGAAGTTCGTGGAAAAGATAAACCTTTATTCCATTTGCTGCCATAACTTTTGCTGTTATTTTAGCAAACTCTTTGCTTCTATTCCTATTGTCAAAGGATATTACGGTTTTTATTTTTTTATTAGGATTAGATTTTATGATATAATTAGCAAAGCCTTGTGTTGCCATAGCAACGGTATATTGATTCATCCTATTTGTACCAATTCCCATTATACCTCTAAGTCCTCCCGTTCCAAACTCAAGATTTTTATAGAATGATTCATTAAACTCCTCAATATTATTAAGCATCATTTCCTTAACCTTGTCTTTAGTAGTAGAGTCAATAGCATCACTACATAACCATTGCTTTGCATTCTTTTCTGCATTCAAATCTAATTTTGCCATAATATTTTCCGAATTTTATTAATTAATGGATAGCTTTTTTGCCTTATTTCCCCAAAGACGAGCCTCTTTAAGGTTTTTCTTTACTCCTAATCCTTTAGAATATATTTTTTCTAGTTCCAAGCAAGCATCAACATTATTTGCATTTGCAGCCTTTTTATAATATTGAATTGCATTATCAAGATTAATATCTATACCTTCATCACCTTCTTGATATGCCTTTGCCATCAAATAGCTTACTTCATAATCATATTCTGTTGGAAGGTTTTGCATAATTTCAAAGGCTTTAGGTAGATTTCTTGAAGTGCCTTCTCCTTTATAATACATCATTGCTAAAGGATAATCAGCTTGATTTATTCCCTTGTCTTTAGCTCTTGAAAGGAAGTCAAAGGCTTTTTTGTTGCCCTCTTCTGACTTATCGTAAAGGTTAATCATTCCTTCAACATAAAAAGCTAATGACATTTGCTTTTGAAGAGGTTCTTTGTTCAGTTCTTTTGCTAACTCAGGTCTTGGAGCCAACCCTTCATTTGCAACATAGAGAAAAGCTAATAATGATTTGGACTCAAGGTCATTTTCTTCAACAGCCTTGTCATACCAAAACTTTGCTTGATTATGGTCTTTCATCACAACCTTACCATCTCTAAAATAGTCTCCCATCTTTCTCCAAGCCAAAACTTCTTTTCTTTCAGCACATACCCTATACCATAAATAAGCTCTGCTATCACTTTTTGTTACTCCTTCGCCTTTTTCAAGTTTTTGTGCAACAATCATCTGAGAGGCTTCATGTCCTTTTTCTGCTGCAAGAAGATAAAAATTAAATGCTTTTCTCAAATTAACTTTTGTACCTATTCCTTTTTCGTAAATTTGAGCAGTACGATACATTGATTCAATATGGTTTTTGTTGGCTGCTCTTTCAAACCAAACAAGGGCGTTTGCTTTGTTTTCCAAACGTCCTATCCCAGAATAGTATTCCTTAGCCAAATCAAACATTGCTTTAACATTTCCGCTTTTGGCCTTTTGTTCTAAGTTTTGAGAAAAAACTATTGGGATAAATAAAAATATTGCTACTAAAAATGTTATTAATTTTTTCATAAGATTTTATTTTTCGTACTTCCACATTTGTTTTTCTGTCCAGTATTCATAAGCTTTTGGGTATCCATTTTGAAAAGCCATCTTAATATATTTTATACCCATAGCCTTATCCTGCTTAACATATTCTCCCTCAAAAAGCAATTCTCCAACCTTATATTGTGCCTTTGCAAGATTTCCTTCATCGGCAGCTTTCTTATACCAAGAAAATGCTTCTTGATAATCTTGCGTTACACCTTGTCCAGCAAAATACATCTCTCCCAAAGAAAAATAGGCTTCAACATTCTTAAACTCTGCACTTCTAAGAAATAAGGTATAGGCAATACGAGGCTTCCTTTCAACCTCAATTCCATAAAAATAAAGTTCGGCTAATGCTTGTATTGCATCTGGCTGGTCTTGTTCGGCTGCTTGTGAATACCAATAAAGAGCCTTAGCCATATCTTTTGGCATTCTGTCAGCTCTTTCATACATTCTTCCCAAACGATATTGTGCATCCTTGTCTCCAAGTTCTGCATCTCTAATATATGTTTGAGAAAAAGCTGTTGTACTTAAAACAACAAAAATAACAAAGATAATCTTTCTAATCATATCTAATAATTTTTATGATATATTTCTACTTTAGTTTTAAAAGGCAAAGGTATAAATTTTATATGTATTGTACAATTACTTCCTTCATAAATTTCTTTTCTAACACATCTTCCAAACGTTTAATTGTTGTTCTTCTTATCTCCACCTCCACTCCAAGTGTTGGGTCGTGATGTGCCTGATTAATCTTTGTACCAACCATGATAACTATCTCATCACTATCCAAAAGTAGTTTAACGATGAGGTCAGCTGGTCCATTGCCAAGATTTAATGTTGATTCTGTATTATTAGAAAGAATAGTTACAACCTTATTGAGAGTCAGTATGCCTTCTGTAACCAAATCTATTCCTTCCATTTTTGACATTGGAGGAAGGGTTGGGTCGGTTGGCTCTATATTATCATCAACAGGAATAACCAACTCTCTTGAAATAATATCTGTGGTGGTTGCTCCACAAAGAATTTTCTTTCCATTAAAGTTTTTAACTATTTGAGCAAACTCTTTGTCGCTTTCTTTCCTAAAAGGAGGGCCTGTTGCAATAATAGCTTTTCTTGGGTTTCTAAAATAAATAACTCCACAAGAAGTATCGTCCTTTGATTTGAAATTGTCGTTAGAATAGGCCATATTTACTACCTTTTGAGCTAACTTGGAAGCAGAAATACTTCTATCGTGGATAATGGTCTCTCTCACATATTCAACATATTTTTCCCTTGTCCAACCAAGCATCAATTCACTTGACCCCATTCCCGATTGAGTAACACCATCTGAAATAAATACTATTCTATCTTCTTTTTCGGGAATAAATTTACAAGCCTTTATTTCTTGAATTTCTCCAAGACTATTCTTACAATTAAGACTCATCGTTTCCCATTCCAACTCCAAAATATTGGCTCCTCGCATCACTAAACACAAAGGATTATCATATTCCAAAATACTTGCTTCTCCATTATCCACGTCAACAATTGTGAAAGTTGCATAGCTAATCTTTCTTTCGCTACATACAGGCAAGGTATTCATTATTATATTACCTATTGTTTGAGCATCTTTATGCTCTTCAGCAAAGCCCATAGCCATTGTAGCAGTTAGAGTACCCAAAACATTAGCTTTTACTCCATGACCCATTCCATCAGCCAAAATTGATATAAGTCGTCCTTCCTCTTTTATCCTCTTAGAAAGAAAAACATCTCCACAAATAAATTCCCCAAAATGATTTCTTTGGTTAGAACCTACCTCAACATAATATTTTTCTATCATAGCATTTTGTTATAATTAATGAAACTTCTTTGTGAGAATTTCAGCAAGAGTTGTAAAAGCTAAGGAATTTCCTGCCCAACGTTTGTTTTCCTTTTCAATATTAAGAATTAGATTTGCTTCTTCTTTAGTTTCTGCTTCGTTTAGTTTTTGAATAAAGTCAGTATATTCCCTTAGGTTTCCAGAAAATAAATCTGTAATAAACATAAACTTTTCATTAACTCCAATTGCTGTTCTCAAATCAATATTACCATTATTAAAACGTTTTGAAATATCTTCTTGTTTTACTTGGTCTGAAATATTTTCAAAAATAGATTTCTTCTGCTCATATTGTTCTCCAATAGGCTTGCTATTTGATAGTTTTTTTGGTTGTTCTACTTCGTTTAATGAAGATTCAAAAAACAATTCCTGAGCACTCTCTTCTTTAATTTCTTCTACATTATCACTTATTTTTTCTTCAATCTCCTCAATAATCTCTTCAACTTCTTCAGCCTTTTCCTCTTGTTTTTCTTCAATAATCTCTTCTTCCACTATAGTTTTAGGAGTCTCAACTTCTTCCTCTTTTATAGGAGCTTGAAATAATGATGAAAAAGAAGAACTTTTAGGTACTTCTTCATTTAAGTATTTCAAAACAGAAGGTATTTCTTCCTTTTCCTCAACAGGCTCAAATATTTCTTCTTCTTCTTGAATGTCTTCTGTGTTCTCTTGTTCAAACAAACTTTCTTGAATCAATTCTTCTTCCTGCCTAGGCTGATTTTCTTCAATTATTTCTAATTCTTCTTGAGGCTCTTCTTCTTTTGTTTCTTTTACTTCTATTTCCTGATGAAGATTTTCTTCAGCCTTTATTTCCTCAACTTCTTCTACTTTTTCTTCTTCATTTTCTAAAAGTTCTTCATCAAGCATTATTATATCTTCCTCAATACCCAAATCAATAACCAAACAATATGCTTTCCTTATTCTTTCTAACAAAACATCTAAATCCAACTGTTCAATCTTTTCTGCTAAAACTACTCTTTGAGAGGCTTTATTTATTTCAGAAATAACTTTTTGTAATTGATTTTGAAACTCATTCATCTTAAAATATATTATATTTGATATTAAAAATTCCGTGTAAAATTACCATTATTATTTGAATTAAGGTATGTTTTTTTGAAAACAATTTAACAACAAATTGTCAATAACTCATTTTTCATAACTTGAGATTAAGTTAATAAAAAAGATTGCTTAAAAAGATTGAGGAAAAAGTCTTTAAAAAAAATTTGCGGAGAGTAAGAGATTCGAACTCTTGAAAGCCTTTTGAGCTTTACGCACTTTCCAGGCGCGCTCCTTCAACCACTCGGACAACTCTCCAATGAATGTTTATTCTTCTATAATTTCTTTCTTAGAGGGTGCAAAAATAGGCAAATTTACTTTCATAAACGTATTTGGAAGCGAAGTTTCTATTTTTATTTTCTTCCCTAAGGCAGGATGTTGGAGTTCTATTTTAGTGCAATAGAGCTTTAACCAATTAGTTGATACTTGTTTAACTCCAAAATGAGTATCCCCAACTAAAGGGTTGCCATAATGACTTAAAATAAAACGTATCTGCAAAGGGAAATAGGTTTCTGGATTAATTAATATATGGGTGTAGGTTTCAAAGTTTTCCAATGTAGAGTACTTAATGGAACATAGTTCTGCTCCTAAGGTTTGAGGCTTTTCAACAAAAATTCTATTCTTAGAGCCTTTCTTTAACCAAAGATTTAGTTTGTCGTTTTTGTGTTTAGGTTTTCCTGCAACTATTGCATTGTATTCTCGTTTTGAGAGAGGGAAGGTTTTCTTTAGGGTCTCTTGGCTTTTCTTTGTTTTAGCAAATATACAAATTCCAGCCTCATCTCCTTGTAGCTCGTGAACGATATACAAATTTTGCTTAACACCCCATTTTCTTTTAACGTAGTTTTTGGTTAGAGAAAAAAGAGATTTGGTTTTTTCGTTAGGCTTAGCATCAACATTTACTCCTGAAGGCTTGATTACAGCAATCAAATACTCATCTTCATAAAGAATTGGAACATGGGTTTTCTCTTTTGCTACATGACTTCCTCCCGAATATTTTGTGTATTCTACAGTTTCTCCTTTCCCAACCATATATTCTGGACTTTTAATAACTGCTTCTTTGTAAGAGATAGAGCCATAAATTATCATCTTTTTAGCTTTTGAAACAGATACTTCTGGAAAGGTTTCCAAAACTAAATCAAGGAGAGAAATGTTTTCTTTTGCTGTAATTTTCATCAATAAAAATCTTATAATTTGCAAAAGTACATTTTTTATTTTAATTTCGCAGCTTGTTACAAAAATAGAATAATATGTCTATATCAATACAAAACCTTACTAAGCTTTATAATGAGCAAAAGGCTTTAGATGATGTTTCTTTAGAAATAAGCAAGGGAGAAATTGTTGGCTTGCTTGGTCCAAATGGTGCAGGAAAAAGCACTATGATGAAAATAATTACATGTTTTATACCTCCAACAAAGGGTACTGTGAAGGTGTGTGGATACGATATTTTTGACAATCCTATGGAGGTTAGGAAGAAAATAGGTTATCTCCCAGAGCATAATCCTCTTTATTTGGATATGTATGTTAGGGAATTTCTTAGTTTTATTGCAGGAGTTCATCGTTTGGGAAAAGAAAAGAAGGAAAGAGTAGAAGAGATGATAGAACTCACAGGACTAACAAAAGAAGTTAATAAGAAAATAGGAGCATTATCAAAAGGTTATCGTCAAAGGGTTGGGATTGCACAAGCAATGATTCATAAACCTGAGGTTTTAATTCTTGATGAGCCTACTTCTGGCTTAGACCCTAACCAATTGGTAGAGGTAAGAGAACTAATAAAAAATGCAGGAAAAGATAAAACAGTTTTACTCTCCACTCACATTATGCAAGAGGTTGAAGCCGTTTGTGATAGAACAATAATTATTAATAACGGTCAGGTTGTTGCAGACGATAGTACCAAACATTTAGCCTCAGGACAAAGTTTGGAAACAATATTTAGAAAGATTACACAAGGCAATTAATAATCCAATACCTTTCAAGACCTTTGAGTTATAATAATCTTGCTTGCTTTTTATAAATATAAAATAATAAAAATCAAGAAAAAAACTTTTTTAACTCAAATAAATACCCTAATTTTGCAAATCTCTTTATAGTTAGAATTAAAATTTTAAAACAAAATCTATTAATAACATAAATCAATATTGAAATGGTAAAGATAGCAATCAACGGATTTGGACGTATTGGAAGAATATCTTTCAGAAATATCCAATCTAAGAAAAACGTAGAAGTTGTAGCAATTAACGACTTAACAGATGCAGCAACACTTGCACATTTATTAAAGTACGATTCAGTTCATGGTCGTTTTAATGGAGAAGTTCATGCAGAAGGTGAATATCTTGTTGTAAACGGAAAGAAGATAAGAGTTTTTGCAGAAAAAGACCCAGAAAATCTTCCATGGAAAGAATTAGGAATTGACATAGTTATTGAGTCAACAGGTATTTTCCGTAACAAGGAAAAAATGGGAAAACACATAACAGCAGGAGCAAAGAAAGTTATCTTAACAGTTCCAGCAGACAAACCAGAAGATGTTGATGCAACAGTAGTTTTGGGAGTAAATGACAACGTACTTACAAAAGATATGACTTGCATCTCTAATGCTTCTTGTACTACTAACTGTTTAGCTCCAATTGCAAAAGTTCTTAATGATAAGTTTGGTATTAAGAGAGGTTTGATGAACACTATCCACTCTTACACTAATGACCAAAAAATATTAGACCTTCCTCATAAAGACCTTCGTAGAGCAAGAGCAGCAGCTGTTTCAATTATCCCAACTTCAACAGGAGCAGCAAAAGCAGTAGGATTAGTTATTCCAGAACTTAAAGGAAAACTTGATGGTTTTTCAATGAGAGTTCCAACCTCTGATGGTTCAGTAGTTGATTTAACAGTTGAACTTGAAAGAGCAGTAACTAAAGAAGAAGTTAATGCAGCTATGAAAGAAGCAGCAGAAGGACCAATGAAAGGTATTTTAGAATATACAGAAGACCCTATCGTTAGCTGCGATATTATAGGAAATCCTCATTCTTCAATCTTTGATGCAAAACTTACAATGGTACTTGAAGGTAACATGGTAAAGGTTGTATCATGGTATGATAACGAAAATGGATATTCAAACAGAGTTTGTGATTTGGCAGAAAAATTAGCAAAGCTATAAGCCAAAGTAAAAAACAATAACCATAATAATTGAAAGGAGCAATACAATTAAGTATTGCTCCTTTTTTCATTTAAGTTAAACTTTTTTCAATTACTAACTATCAACTCCAAATCTGATATACTATCCATCCATTTCTTTAGGGATAATCACAAAAGGGAATACAAATCCTATTAAATTATGATTATAAATCTCCCTATTCTTAGTAGAACAATCCCAAAACTTAATAGTCCTAACAATAGAATTAAATTTACTATCATAATATACTAACTGTTTTCTATGTGATGTTTTGCTTTTATCAAAATATTTTTTAGTAATTACTCCATTTGAATTTCTAATAAGCACAACATTGATTTCGATGCTTTCTACTAACAATCTATTTTTAGCATTGAAGTTAAAAACATATCCTACATTTCCTCTTATTGTATCAGTAATAAATTCATCTATTATTTCTAATCTTTCAATTCCTTTATAGTATTCAAATCCCCAACATATTTCATCTTCTATTGGTGATACAGTCGTATCTCTTGCTTGAGAAAAACAAATAAATGAATAAGTAAAAGATATTATAAAAATAAACACGTATTTTTTCGTCGTGCAGGATTTATACTCCCACACTTCTTTATTATTAGTGTTTGTAATCCGATACTTATTCATAAAAAATTTATTTCAAGTGTCAAAGTTAAGGGTTTTATTTTGAATAAGGAAAGATTTTGTGAAAAAATATGTTTATTTGCCTTAGTTGAAAAAAGATACCGCAAAATAAAATTTATCTCCTAGATAAATAAATTTTTGCCCTAGATAATTTTATTTATCCGCCGTATAATTTTATTTAAGTCAAGTTTATTTTCAAAAAGACTTAGTTTATTTTTATTTAAGCTTAGTTTATTTTTATCAGTCTTAATTAGGATTATTGATTGCTGTATTTCAACACTTCATCGTTAAAGAATACTAAGTCTATCCCCGCTTCTTTAAACATTTGTTCTGACTCTTCTCCTGCATGGTATTTCTTTTCACAGACTACTCTTTTTATTCCGCAATTGATAATAAGCATTGCACAGGTGCGACATGGGGTCATTCTGCAATATAGGGTTGAGCCTTCTAAGGCTATTCCTCTTTTGGCTGCTTGACATATTGCATTTTGTTCTGCATGAACTGTTCTGACGCAATGTGTTGTTATTGTTCCGTCTTCATGATAGGTTTTCTTAAATAAGTGTCCTACTTCATCACAGTGTGGTAGTCCAATTGGTGAGCCAACATATCCTGTAACCAAAACTTGTTTGTCTTTAACAATAACACAGCCGCTTCTTCCTCTATCACAGGTTGCTCTTTTGGCTGCTGCATTAGCCAATTCCATAAAATACTCGTCCCATGAAGGTCTTACATAAGGTTTATTAGTTGTTTTATCGTCTATTTTTTGATTATTTTCTCCCATATCTCATCAAATTTCTCTCTTAATTCTTCTATTGTTCCACTATTATCAATAATAATATCAGCTTTTTCAATGCAAAGAAGCAGGTTTTGAGAATTAACATCACTTGACTGCATCTCTCTCTCTTCATTTGCCTTGAAGGTCTCAAAGCTAACGTTATCTGTCTCGCTTTTTCTTAAGCGTATTCTTTGATATCTTTTCTCTATATCTGCCGTTACTGCTAAAAGGATAAAGTTCTCTTGTTTTCTCAAAAACTCTACTTCCATAGGGTTGCGAACGCTTTCCAAAACGCTGTTTTGTCCGCTTTCTTTGGCTTTGTAGTAAAGGTTTTCAAGAACATAAGAGGGGGTATGTTCTTTCCTTAGGAGGTTTCCCATATAGGTCATTGTATCACGATTTATTGGAAGGTTTGCTTCAAGAATCTTTTCCACAATAAAATCTCTTGCCGAAAAATGAGCAAAGCCTTTTTCTTTTAGGAGTTCAACTATTGTCCCTTTCCCTGCTCCTAAAGTACCGGTAATACCTATTATTGTCATTTTGTTTTAGAATTCTTGAACTCTATATTTGAATGAAACTGTTAAAAGGTCTTGGTTTGCTTTAACAATTTTATCTTTTAGGCTTTCCTTATACTTTATCATCTTGCTTTCAATGGCTTTATCTCCATTTGCTATAATCTGCATTGAAAGAATAGCAGCATTTAGAGCTCCATTAATAGCAACTGTTGCAACAGGAATGCCTGGAGGCATTTGAGCAATTGCAAACAAAGCATCTAATCCATCTAAGGAAGATTTTACAGGCACGCCAATAACAGGCAAGTGAGTCATAGCAGCAATAACACCAGGCAAATGTGCTGCCATTCCTGCTGCGGCAATAATAACTTCAATACCTCTAAGATGAGCCTCTTTGGCAAATGTCTCAACTTCTTTTGGGGTACGATGTGCCGAAAGGGCATTAATTTCAAAAGGGATTTCCATTTCATCTAAAAACTTTGCAGCAGACTCCATAATTGAATAGTCGCTGGTGCTTCCCATTATTATACTAACTCTTGGTTTCATTATATTTTGATTTCTTTGAAAATTATTATCTATTTTGAAGTCCAAAATTACAACTTTCTATAAGATTATCAAAATCTAACGTATTATTTTTAAAGATTTACTTACCTTTGCAGATAGTTTTGTTTGGTATAAAACTTAATAATTCTACCCAAAACAATAAAACATAAGACTATGAAGAAGATAATAAAGTTCTTCCTTAGAAATATTCCACGCAAGTATTTACAAAAAGTGGTTTATTTTGCAACTAATTCTATTAAGATATTTTATCTTGGCAACAAGGTAGAATGTTCGGTATGTGGAAAACATTATAGGAAATTCCTCCCTTATGGATATGTTCATTCAAGAGAAAATGCACTATGTCCTAATTGTTTGTCATTGGAGCGTCATCGTTTGCTATGGCTTTACCTTCAAAAAAAAACACAGGTCTTTTCTTCCAATCTTTCTTTCCTTCATATAGCACCAGAGCTATGTTTTATAAGTCGTTTCCGTAATACAAAAAACATAGATTACACCACTGCCGATTTGGAATCACCTTGGGCAGATGTTCATTTGAATGTTGAGGAAATGCCTTTGGAAACGGAGAGCTTTGATTTTGTTATGGCAAACCATATTTTGGAGCATGTAGATAATCTGGATAAGGCATTAAGTGAGATATACAGGGTTTTGAAAAAAGGAGGGTTTGCAATATTGCTTTCGCCTATCAATCCAAAGAGGACAACAACTTATGAAGACAAAACAATAACAGACCCTTTGGAGAGGGAGAAACATTTTGGGCAAAAGGACCATGTGAGAGAATTTGGAATGGATTATGCACAAGTGCTAAAGAAGGAAGGAGTTGAGGTTGTAGAAGACAGATTTATAGAAAGCCTTGGTAGAGATAAGATAATTCGTTATTCTTTAGCTAATCCTGATGATTTAAACATAGAAAACTATATCTTTGTAGTCAGAAAACTAAATTAAGATTAAAAATGAAAATAACATTAATAGGTCCAGCATATCCTTATAGAGGTTCATTTGCAACATTGACAAAGAGATTGGCTGAAGAATTTCAGAAAGGAGATAATATTGTTAATATCTATACTTTCACTCTTCAATATCCTAATTTTCTATTCCCAGGGGAAACACAATACACTACTGACAATAAAGCACCTGAACACCTAAGCATTACCCGACTTATTAATTCTATCAATCCTTTTAATTGGATAAAGGTTGGGTTGAGATTAAAGAAAGAAAGACCTGATTTAGTAATTTTAAGATATTGGCTGCCTTTCTTTTCTCCATGCCTATCAACAATTTCAAGAATAGCACGCTCAAATAAACACACAAAAGTTATAGCAATTGTTGATAATATCATACCTCATGAAAGAAGATTTTTGGATAATACCTTAACCCGATATTTTGTTGCAGGTGTTGATGGGTTTCTTGCTATGAGTCATAATGTTTTGAATGATATTTCCAAATTTAATAAGACTAAGCCAAGAATACTAACACCTCATCCTTTATTTGATGATTTTGGAGAATTTGTAGATAAAGAAGAAGCCCAAAAGAAATTAGGACTAAGCCCAAAAGAAATTAATATATTAACCTTTGGTTTGATTAGGAAATATAAGGGAGTAGATTTATTGATAGAATCACTTGCCGATAAGAGATTAGAAAAATATCCAATTAAACTTACTATTGCAGGAGAGTTCTATGATAATCCTAATCCTTATTATGATAAGGTAAAAGAATTAGGATTAGATTCTAAGGTTAATTTTATCCCAAAATTTATTCCTGACCAAGATGTGAAATATTATTTTTGTTCAACAGATTTAGTTGCACAAACTTATCGTTCAGCAACTCAAAGTGGAGTAACACAAATAGGATACCATTTTGAAAAACCAATGTTAGTAACCAATGTTGGAGGGTTGGCAGAGATAATTCCTAATGGAAAAGTAGGTTATGTTGTAGAGCCTGCAATAAAAGATATTGCTGATGCATTAGTTCATTTTTGTGAGAATAAGCCAGATTTTTCCGAAGGTATTAGAGAAGAGAAAATAAAATACAGCTGGAGTAAGAAAATGGAGGCAATCAATAAACTATATAAAGAAACTCTATGATAATAAGATCTAAGGCACCATTACGATTGGGTTTGGCAGGAGGAGGAACAGATGTTTCTCCATATTCTGATATTTATGGAGGATGTATTCTTAATGCTACAACTTCGCTTTATGCTTATTGCGATATAATACCTACCAAAAAGGGAGAAATCAATTTCTTTCTTCAAGACAAGAACGAAAAATACACCTATAAAAGTCAAAAAGAACTCCCTTTTAATGGAGAAATAGACCTTTTGAAAGCAATTTATAATAGGATAGTTAAGGATTATTCTCTTGAAGCACTTTCTTTTGACATACATACCTTTGTTGATGCTCCAGCTGGCTCTGGATTGGGAACTTCATCAACTTTGGTTGTTGCTGTTGTAGGTGCATTTGCAGAATGGTTGGGCTTGCCTTTGGGAGAGTACGATATTGCAAATTTAGCCTATAGTATAGAAAGAGAAGACCTAAAACTTGCAGGAGGAAAGCAAGACCAATATGCTGCAACCTTTGGAGGATTTAATTTTATGGAATTTTTCTCTGAAGGAAAAGTAATTGTAAACCCATTAAGGGTTAGGGAAGAAACCATAAACGAGCTTTCAAGAAATATTGTTCTTTACTATACCGAAACTGCTCGAAGCTCTTCCGATATTATTCAAAGGCAGCAAGAAAATGTTAAACTTAAGAAAGAGCAAAGCATTGAGGCTATGCATAAACTTAAGGAGCAAGCAATAATGATGAAGGAGGCTTTGCTTAGAGATGATTTGAATGAGATAGGTAATATTCTGAATATTGGCTGGGAATACAAGAAGAAAATGGCTAATGGTATAACAACACCATTGTTTGAAGATGTGTATAAGTCAGCACTTGACTCAGGAGCAATTGGAGGAAAGATTTCAGGAGCAGGAGGTGGAGGATATATATTCTTCTACTGTCCAGAGAATACAAGATATAATGTAATAGAAGCTTTGAATAAGTTTGGAGGGAAGGTAAGAAGGTTTGAGTTTACTAAATCAGGACTTAAAACTTGGAAGAAATAATTATGGTTGAAGAAGCAATTATTTTGGCAGGAGGCAAAGGGACAAGACTAAAAGCTGTTGTTTCGGATATTCCAAAACCTTTGGCACCAGTAAATAATACTCCTTTTCTTACCTATCTTTTAAAATATTTGAAAAAGCAGGGCTTAAAGCATATTATTCTTTCTGTTGGCTATAAATGGGAGATGATAAAAGAGATTTATGGCGAAGGCTTTGAAGGAATGGATATAACTTATGCCGTTGAAGAAACTCCTCTTGGAACAGGTGGAGCAATTGCTCTATCATTCCAACAAGCTAAAACAAAGGATATACTTATACTTAATGGAGATTCTTTTATAGACTTTAACTTAAAAGGACTTTATGAGTTTCATAAAGTAAATAATTCAAGTTTAAGCATTGTTTTGAAAGAGATGAAAGACTTTGAACGATATGGTAGTGTGGTTGTTGAGAAGGATAGGATATTTAGTTTTTGTGAAAAAAAATTTACTCCAAAAGGATTTATTAATACAGGAGTATATTTGGCAAATAGAGATATATTCAAAGGCACCAACCTTGAAGGAAGGTTTTCTTTTGAGCAGGATTATTTAGAAAAAGAGGTATCAAAAGGTAATTTCTATGGATATAAGACAGAGGGGTATTTTATAGATATAGGGATACCAGAAGATTATAAAAAAGCAAATATAGATTTTAAAGAATTATGGAAATAGAACTAAGCAAAGGAATTAAAGGAGAAAAAAGAATTATAGTTGATAATAGCCATAGTGCCAAAACGCATGGCTCTGGAGTGTTGGATGTTTTTGCTACTCCTGCAATGATAGCCCTTATGGAAAACACTGCCCATAGCTCAACAGATAAGTTCTTGCCAAAAGGAATGGTAAGTGTAGGTATTGAAATAAACGCAAAACATATTAAAGCAACACCAATTGGTAAAGAAGTAAAATGTTTTTCCATTCTTAAAGAAATTGATGGCAAGAAGCTGTTTTTTGATATAGAGGCCTTTGATGAAGAAGGTAAGATAGGGGAGGCAAAACATATAAGGTATATTGTTGATGCGGTTAGATTTATGGAGAAACTTAAATAAAGAATAATATATGACAAGCAAAGATTTTAGAATGGTTGCCAAAACAATGTTTGGATTGGAAGAAGTGTTGGCAAATGAATTGGAAGCTATTGGAGCAAAAAACATTGAAAAGCTTAATAGGGCTGTGAGTTTTGAGGGAGATATGACAATGCTTTATAAGGCAAACTATCTTTTAAGAACTGCCATTACAATTCTTAAACCCATATATAGTTTTGAAGCAAATAATGAAAGAGAGTTATACGATAATGTATATAAATATAAATGGGAAAAAATCCTAAATGCTGATGGATTTCTATCCATTGAGCCTGTTGTTTATAGCAGTATCTTCACTCACTCACTCTATGCTTCTCAAAAAGCAAAAGATGCTATTTGCGATAGGTTTCGCAGAATGTTTGATAGAAGACCAACCCTAACAAAAGAAAACCCTGACCTGATACTTAACTTACATATCAATGAAAACCAAGTAACAATCTCTTTGGATTCAAGTGGAGAAAGCCTGCATAGAAGAAACTACAGGTTAAAAACCGAAATGGCTCCAATTAATGAAATTGTTGCTGCAGGACTAATACAACTCTCAGGCTGGAAAAGAGACTCCAATTTCTTTGACCCTATGTGTGGCTCAGGAACAATTCTTATAGAAGCAGCAATGTATGCTTATAATATACCAGCTCAATATTACAGACACGACTTTGCCTTTAAGAAATGGGCAGACTTTTCAATGCCAGAATGGAAGAGAGTAAGAGAGGAAGCAGATAAGGACATTAGAGATTTTGACTATGAGATTTGGGGTTCGGATATTTCAGGCTCTGCAATAAAGACAGCAGAAGACAATATAGTTAAAGCAAAGTTGCATAAGGATATAGAGCTATTTAGAAGCGATATTCAAGAACAAGACCCTCCACAAGGCAAGACCCTAATCATAACCAACCCTCCTTATGGACAAAGAATAGAAACAGACGACCTATTCAACCTTTACGATATAATAGGAAGAGTCTTTAAGAATAAATATTCTGGCAATACAGCTTGGATAATAAGCTCTAACTTTGAAGCTTTCAAACACATAGGCTTACGTCCTTCAAAAAAAATCACTGTCTATAACTCTAACCTTGAATGCAAGTTTTATAAGTATGAACTTTATGATGGCAGTAAGAAAACTAAAAAACAATCTAATTAATTTATAAATATCAAAACATTATGAAAAAGACAATCCTATTAATAGCAGTCCTATTTTTTGCATTATCCTCAAGTGTGGCACAAAAATCAAAAACAAATACTATAGGCTTTGGACCATTGGTAAAAACGGGAGGAGTTCAAATTCCAGAAAACCAATTTCAAATGAATCTTGGAGGAGGACTATTTGGACAATATCCTATCAATAAATTTATGAAAGTACATGGAGAAATAGCCTACGAATACAGATTTGCAGCATTATCCTCTTCATGGCAATATATTGAGGTGCCAGCTTTGGTAACCTTTCAATTGGGTAATGGTTTTATTGGAGCAGGACTAAAATACTCACAATGTATAGTAAAGCCAAACTATGTTATTGGAGGAGTAGGCTCAAATTATTCTTATTTATCAGCAATAGTTGAGTTCTCCTACCAATCAGCTCAATCAATGTTTGGAAATAACCTTATAATATCAATATTATCAGGTTTTGGAGGATACAAAACAGCATTAAGATTGGGCTATGCAATAACCCCATATTCCTATAATCTTGAAAATGCTTTTGGAGATATTGTAAATTATAAAAGTCATCCTTTCTTTGCAGAGGCAGTGTTGAGATATGATTTAGGACGATTATTCAAATTCTAAGAAAAATAAACCTTAGTCTTTTCAAAATTTTGCCTTATAAAAAATATTTTTTCTCCTAGAAAAATTAAATTATCTAGGAGAAAAATTTATTTATACGCCGTCTTTTTTTATTTAAGTTAAGCTTATTTTGAAAAAGACTAAGCTTATTTTAAAACCATTGCGAGGTAAAATTCAGTATTAAAAGTTAATAAACAGAATGTTAAGTCATATAT